>CBCSVZ010000042.1:0-6724 GCA_965143695.1 uncultured Oscillospiraceae bacterium | reverse complement strand
AAAAATCATTGAGACGAAGCACGGCAAAGAAAGGTAAGGTTTCGGTAAAATGATAAGTTTTCTGCGAACAATCATAATGTACATTTTTGTCATTACAGTGATGCGCCTCATGGGGAAAAGGCAGATCGGACAGCTCCAGCCTTACGAAGTGGTGATCGCACTTATGATTTCAGATCTGGCAGCCATGCCCATGCAGGACAGCTCTGTGCCACTGCTGAGCGGAATAATCCCCATTCTGTCACTGCTTTTCTCCCAGCTGATCATCTCCTTTCTTGTACTGAAAAGTAAGAAAGCCCGGCAGGTCATCTGCGGCAAGCCCTGCGTGCTCCTCTTAAACGGTAAAATTATAGAGGAAAATCTGCGGGGCGAAATGTACAATTTAGACGATCTTATGGAGGCGCTTCGGATCGGCGGCTACCCGAATCCCGGGGACCTGAGCCTTGTGGTACTGGAAACCGGCGGAAATGTAAGCATCGTCCCCAAGGGCGCGGCCTCCTGCATCACCCCGGAGGATATAAAAATAGAAAAAAGAAATATCTACTACTGGGATCTGATCAAAGACGGAGACATTGATACCAAAAATATGGCCTATGCAAAGATAGATGAAAAGCAGCTTCACAAAGCCATCGGTGAAGCCGGAGCCCGAAGCGCCGGGGATGTGCTCTACTGCAATGTAGACAACAGCGGCAATTTCTTTGTACAACTGAAAGAAAATGCCATAAAAAGGAGGCATAAGAAAAATGAAACATAAAAAAAGCATCACCTTTCGCCTGATTCTGACCGTTGCAGCCATATTTGCCCTGGTCCTTATCCTCAGCCTGTGTTTTCAAATAAAAACATACCGTGATGTGGAAAAGCTGACCGACGCACTGTCGGAAATGCACGCCCTGGTAAACGCGGAAAAATATCAGGAGAGCCTTGAGGCATACTACGGCATAAAGGATTTATGGAACCGTCACAAGGATCATTGGTACTATTACCTCAACCATACGCTCATCAAAGAAACGGATCTGTGCGTTGCCCGAATCGGCGCCTATCTGGAAAAGGAACAGTACGGAGACGCCATTGCAGAAGAAGCAACTCTGCTGAGACTGCTGCACGAGGTAAAGAACCACGATATTCCCCTGATCCACAATATTATATAGAAAAGCAGCTTTCAATTACTTTTTTATGGATAAGTCTGTTCCCAGCATCTGCTCCATTTCAAAGAAGCGGTTTAAAAGGGCAATACTCTTCTCCCCCCGCAGGAAGGCCTTCATCATAAGATTTTTGGGCGTATCCAAAGGGGAAATATATTCCACCATAGAAACATCGTAGCCCATCGCCTCCAGATACATCCCCCGCATACCGTCTGTGAGGCTGTCCGCGATCCGGGCCTTGAGTACGCCGTATTTGAGGATACCTTCGAAGCCGTCCATATGGTACTGACCGTTCATTTCCTTGTGGCAGCAGGGGACACAGACCATGGAACGGACATCGTTTACAATTCCGAAGGACAGGGCCTTGTCGGTAGCCGTATCGCAGGCGTGGAGGGTCAGCAGCAGATCATACCGCCTTTCCGGCAGGAAGTTCCCGATATCTGTCTCAATGAATTTCATATTATTGTATTTCAGCTGCTCCGCTATTTTCCGGGAATCTCCGATGACCACGGGATTGATATCCAGTCCGGTAAAATGGCATCGCTTTCCCAAAACCTCTCTGATATAGTAGTTGAGAACAAAGTCCAGATAGGATTTGCCGCAGCCCATATCGATCACATTGATCGTATCGGTGACCGAAGCCAGTTCCCGCAGCAGAGGATCCAAAAGCTCCACAAAATGATCGATTTGATTGTATTTACGGATTTTGTCGTTTCGCACCTTGCCGTTTTTCCCCAGGATACCCAGCGCTTCCAGAACCGGTGCCGCCTTGTCCGGACGCACAAAATATTCCCGCTTGCCCAGGGAGGCCGCAGCCGCCGGCATTTTACCGGCAGAAGGGAGGCTGTCCACGGACTTGGTGGTCACCCGGCGCTCATCGGCAAGAACCATATATCCCTTGCCCCGCTCCCTGTATGTGAGCTCCATGGAATCAAACAGGGGAATCTGCTCCTGAATAAATTTACAAAATCCCTTCTGATCCCGGGTATATCTCTGTCCCTGAAAAATAAAGCTGAGGGCTGCATCCGTCAGCTCTGCATGAAAATCAAACTCCTTGCCGCCGGAGCGGAACACACAATCGATCCCTTCAAAAAATTCCGGACCGTCCTCCAGTCTTCCCAATAATCCCTGTATCAAAAAATCCGCCTTCTGGGCTGTCTGTCTGTTCATTGTAAGATACGCTCCTTTTCTTCTGCTGTCAGTTCTCTGTATTCCCCCGGAGACAGGCGCTCATCCAGCCTGACTCCGCCGATTGCCATTCGCTTTAAATAGGTAACTTTGAGGCCTCTGGAAAGCATCATCCTTTTAACCTGATGAAATTTGCCCTCGCAGATACGCACCAGCACCTCTGATGTGCCCGCCTCCCTGTCAACCTTTAAAATCTCCAGCTCCGCTTCCATGCACGCCGTACCGTCTGCCAGTGTAAGCCCCCCGGCAAAAGCAACTCTGTCCCCGTCACAGGCCAGTCCCTGAAGCTTCGCATAGTACTCCTTGACCACATGCCGCTTTGGGGTGATCACGTCATGGATAAAAGCGCCGTCATTGGTCAGCAGCAGGAACCCCTCTGTGTCAATATCCAGCCGTCCGGCAGGACTTAAATCATACACGGAGAACTCTGTCCCTACCAAATCCGTTGCAGTTCTCTGCCCTCTGCTGTCCTCCGTAGCGGAAATGACCCCCTGTGGCTTATTCATCATTAAATAAACAAAAGGCTTGTACACAACTCTGTCCCCGTTGAAAAGGATTTCCTGCCGTTCCGGATCTACGGCCAGTTCCGGGCTTTTAACCCTTACACCGTCTACGGTGACCAGGCCCTGCTTCAAATAAGTCTTGATTTCTTTTCTGGTGCCGCAGCCCATATTGCTCAGCAATTTATCCAGTCTCATCTCTGCCTCCGCCAGCCCTTGGGATACAGATTCTTCACAACGCCCCCGGAGCTCTGTCCCCATCCTAAGAGATATCCCTCCGCAGTCACAGCCGCCAGCCCCTCCGGCGTACTGTCTTTATCCCTTACCAGGGTGTCTCCTCTCAGATATTTCTGCATATCCTCCTCATCACAGCGAAGCGAAATATACCGCTGAAAGCTGTCTCTTTTCTGGGCCAATAAAAAAGGATGGGAGGGCTTGAACACCTTTCCCTTCAGGGTCCCCATATAAAGACCCAGTCTCGCAATTTTCAGCATATCCACATTGGGCGGCTCACAGGGCAGCCGGTAGAGACTGTCCCCCATGGTACAGTAGAAGGCCTCTTCGGGCTCTACTGTCATATTTTTCCGGTAAAATGTCTTTACCGATTCAGGAAGCTCCTTCAGCACCTGAAAGCTCCTGCACGGCTCCGGTGTCTTGCCGGTGTGCCGTTGTTCCGGACTTTCGCCGCATTTTACCAGCATGGCGGTAAAGTGTCCCTCCCCTTTGATCCGCTGGGGCCATAACCGAGAGGTAAGGCCCATATCCCCGGAGGCTTCCGGCGCCCATTGATTCATGCCCTCGGCAATGCCGGCCACCTTGGGAAGGGGCAGCAGCTCATATTCCGGATGCCTGTCCATAAAAGCGGCTATCGTCTGTTCGTTCTCTACAGGGGCAAAGGTACAGGTAGAATAGATAAGCTTCCCTCCCGGCTTCAGCATCAGGTGTACCTGCTCCAAAATGGCATCCTGCATCGCCCGGCAGTGGTCGTTCTTAAAATTCTCCCAGCCGGAAACAGCCCCCTCATCCTTACGGAACATGCCCTCCCCTGAGCAGGGAGCGTCCACCAGGATCTTATCAAAAAAGACGGGAAATGCCTTTGCCAGATTCTCCGGCGTTTCATTGGTGATGATACAGTTCTCCGTCCCCCACATTTCCAGATTCTTCACCAGTGCATGGACCCGTTCCTCGCTGATATCGTTGGAGACCAGAAGGCCCTGCCCCCTCATGGATGCCGCCAGCTGGGTGCTCTTTCCTCCCGGGGCGGCACAGATATCCAGGACTCTGTCCCCGGGCTCCGGCTTCAGGCAGGCCCCCGGATACATGGCACTGGGCTCCTGAATATAGTAAAGGCCCGCATGGTAAAAGGGATGTCTTCCCGGGTATCCCTCTTTGTAGTAGAATCCGTTTTCCGTCCAGGGCACCGGCTCCAGAGCAAAAGGCGATATGCGCGCCCACTCCTCCGGCGTGATCTTCAGATCATTGGAACGCAGGCCGTAATACCGTTCCTGCTCCAGAGATACCATATATCGCTCAAATTCTTCCGGTCCCAGATCCGAAAGCATATTTTTCATTCTATCCGTGTATTCTTGTGGTAAAATCAAGGCAATTTACTCCCGCTGAAAAATTTTTAAAATTGGGTATTGCCATTTTACAATACATGATGTATAATGTCAAAGCTGTCCGACAAAAAGCAGCAATAAATCCGGCTCCTTGGTCAAGCGGCTAAGACGCCGCCCTCTCACGGCGGAAACACGAGTTCGATTCTCGTAGGAGTCACCAAAGAAAGCGTTGAAAACAGCGCTTTCTTTTTTTTGTTTCAAGCAGCCCCAGTCGATAAACCCCTACGGAATATTGGCATAAGGCAATTTTAGTAGGAAAAACAACGAAATATAACAGAAAAGCCCTACCTGTTGAGAGAAAAAGAGAGAATAAAGTAGGAAAAATAGCTGTTTTTGTCGCTATTTCCCTACAAAGTAGGCGCTTTACAGCATACAAAGTAGGGGTGAAACATCAATTTTGTTACCTTGTCAATCGATACAAGGTCTCCCCTCCGACTTTGCCGTCAACCTCCAGACCTTTGTGGGCCTGGTACCTGCGGATCGCCGCGTCACATCCTGCTCCCACAGAACCGTCGAAGCCGTTGCAGTCATATCCTGCGCCGTACAGAAGGCCCTGTACAATAAAAGCCATATTGCCTTTGGTTCCCCGCTTGACCATATGACGGGTCATTGCTGCCCGGGTGGCCGCTCCGCAGTATCCGTCCACTGCAAGGGACTCGCCCCGCCTGTTCAGTTCCGCCTGCATTCCGGCGATTGCGGACATTTTAGTGCCGGGGCCGCACCGGCCGTCCGCAGCCAAACCGCGCCGGTACTTCTCATTGAGAAAAAGCTGAAATTCCCGAACCTGCCCCGAAAAGGAAGTCGGCTGTTCCGCAGCCGACTCATAGGAGAGCCAGGAAGCCTTTCCCCAAAGTTCCAAAGCAGCTCTGTCCCCGAGCCTGTTGTTCTGAACCCCGTATTCACGGCCTCTTGCCTCCAAAATAAAGCCGTTGCCGTCATATACGCCCATATGGGACATGGATTTTGTAAATACCAACAGTCCGGGAATGGGCGGAATACCTCCGGCAACGGTCCCCTTTTGCGTACACCTTTCATACATGACATCCACACCCCAGTCGCCGCAGCCGTTAATAGCATACTGACCCTCGCGCCAGGGGATGTTCGGTCCGTCTGTCCAGCAGTACCCTTTTACCAATCCGTTGCAGTCGTGGACCTTTTTGCCTGTATCTCCGGCATAGTCCCCCTCCCATGGGCCATACTTTAAACGGATCCTGTTCTGTTCATATAAAGTTCTCCCGGCCGCCTGTCCAAAGCCGCCCAGCCAATAAGGTCTGCCAACCTGTGCCCGGGCATAGGCAACCAGGCCGTTAGCTGTCTTTATCATTTTCTATTTTCCCTCCCGCAAAATTTCTTACTGTTTCAAACATTCCTGTGGCAGCCACTCCGCTGACCAAACCTTCCACAAAAACGCAGGGGGTAATTTTCATGTTGATCCATATATTGATTCCCACACCCACAAGGGCACAAATCAGGGGAATGTATCTGTTCGGTATGATTTTAATCGCATTTTTAATTAGAAACCCTATAACCAGAGCGCAGACACAGGGCACTAATACCACAAAATCTTCCAGTTGCATTTTATATCTCCTTCTACCGGATTTTCCCGATTCATAATATGCTTTCGCATAAACAGAGGTGCGCCGGTGAATACTAGACCCTGTCAGGAGTGTGTTAAAATGTCATCAGATCTCAAAAATAAAAAGCTGCCTCCCAAAAAGCTGCCCATCGACTATCTGGAATCGGCCAATTCCACCGTATCCGCCAGAGAATGTACCGGGCTTACGCCCCGGGCCATAAAGACAGAAGCCGAAACGGAATCCTACAATGAGCTCTATAATGTGGATGTGCCCGAATCCGATTTTTCCGGGGACAGAGTTGAAGAATCCGACACAAAATGATATACTAACCTCCGGTAGGGAGGTACGTATATTGAAAATTCTAATTGTAATCGACCAATATTTTTCCGCCAACAACGGTATGACAATATCCGCAAAGCGGTTTACTCAGGTGCTGAGAGAACACGGTCACGAAGTCAGAATATTGTGTACAAACAACCCGGAGGACCCGGAGCTTTCCTGCAAGCGGCAGTATATTCCGGTTTTTGATAAACTTGTACTTTCTCAGGGAATGACTTTCGCCCACACGGATACGGACAAACTGCAAAAAGGTCTTCAGTGGGCCGACGTCGTTCATTTTCATGTACCCTTTACCATCTCCCACAGAGGGCTGAAGATGGCAAAAGCCATGGGAAAGCCTTATACCTCTGCCTTCCATGTAC
>CBCSVZ010000041.1:0-6740 GCA_965143695.1 uncultured Oscillospiraceae bacterium | reverse complement strand
CGGTAAGTAAGATCCGTATTGACTGATCATCCGGCTCCAGCACTGCCTGATCTTCTTTATTCCACACCTCCCTGTATACAGTGCCTGTAATCCGGGCATTTTCATAGGGGCAGCCTTCATATAATTGCAAGGCCGCCCACGAGGCTGCGATTCCGAGTATAAACAGTATCAAAAAGGGTCTGTATCTCACGGCCACATGATACAGCGGTCCGTGATCGGAAGTCAATTTTACCGGGAAATGCTGTTATTTCCCATGCTTTAGTAAACCGTGCAGGCTCAGGGCTTCTTCGCCTTGGGCTTGGATACCAAAGAGGCAATAACGCCGAACACGATGGCCATTACAATACCGGTGGCCACATCTCCCAGTCCGCCTGTAAAAATGCCCCGGAAGCCCAGCTCTTTGGTCGCCTTGACCACGCCCTGAAACAGTGCGTGCCCAAAACCGGTCAGGGGCACCGTAGCGCCGCAATAGCCCACCTGTTTGATCCAGTCGTATACGCCGATCGCCGAAAGAACAACGCCTGCCACCACATAGATGACCAGAATTCTGGCAGAGGTCAGCTTGGTCTTGTCGATCAGGATCTGCGCGATCATACACAGAAGTCCCCCTACGATAATAACTCCTAAATATCTGAGAAAAACATCCATTTAACCGCCCTGCCTTTCCAATACCACGCTGTGGGCAATTCCCACAATGGAATCGCCCTGCTTTACCGAAATCGGGCTCATAAGCGCCCCCGTAGCAGTAAAAAGTATTTTATTTAAGTTTCCGTCTTCCATTTCCTTCAACAGGTATGCCGTGAGTACCGTGGCACAGCAGCCGCAGCCGCTGCCGCCGCTGTTGGTGTTCTGCTTTTTGGGATCAAAGATTTCGGCGCCGCAGTCGAAGGCCCTTGAGGCAGGGATACGGATTCCCTGTTTTCTCAGTACATCCAGCATCAGTTCCTGACCCAGGATTCCCAAATCGCCTGTTACGATCAGATCATAATCATCCGGTGCCCGGTTGGTGTCCCTCAGGTGTGCGGTAATGGTGGAGGCCGCCGCGCATGCCATAGCCGCCCCCATATTATTGGCATCGGTCACCTTCATATCCGTAAGCACCCCCGGTGTTACCGCAGTTACTGCCACTGGTGACTGTTCCGAAGAAAGAATCACGGCTCCGCTGCCCGTAACGGTCCACTGAGAGGTAGGAGGCCGCTGGGTACCCAGCTCCAGCGGAAAACGAAACTGCTTCTCCGCAGAGCAAAAATGGCTGGAGGTAATACAGACGCAGTGATTGATGCCTCCGCCGTCTACCAGAAAGGAGCCCAGCGTAAGCGACTCGGCCATCGTAGAACAGGCTCCGAACAGTCCAAAGAAAGGCCGTGTTACAGAAGTAAGTCCCATGGCTGTAGCGCTGCACTGATCCAGAAGATCTCCCCCCAGCACACAGTCAATCATATTCTCCTCCAGTGTACTTCCGGCCAGCAGCTTATGATACACTGCCTCCTGAAATCTGGCCTCTGCCTTCTCCCAGGTATCCTGTCCGAAGTACTGATCCTCATTCTGGTCGAAGTATTTGCCCAGGGGGCCTTCCTTTTCCAGATTTCCCACGATGCAAGCCCTGTCATGTACGAACACGGGTTTTGTCATTGTGAACGTCTGATTTCCCAATTTTACCGCCATTTTACCAGCCTCCTCCGCTTACAAACCAGTATATGATTCCGGCGATCACCGCCGCGGTACAGCCGTACACCAGTACCGGTCCTGCCACCACGAACATCTGCGCGCCCGACCCCAGAATTCTCCCCTCACTGCGGTACTCCATGGCAGGGGCTACTATGGAGTTTGCAAAGCCGCTTATGGGTACGATGGAACCTGCGCCGGCGATCTTACCGATATTGTCATATACATTCAGGATGGTCAGCAGCGAGCCCAGAAACACCATAAAGAGAGAGGTATGGGCAGCTGCGTCATCGACCGATACCGGGGCGATCCACCTTCTGATCCACTGGGATGTGATCAGGTCATAGTAAAGCTGTGCTACAACGCAAAAAATCGCCCCGAAGACGAACGCCAGAACGCAGTTCTTCCCAAGGGACGACTTTTTAGCCTTTTTATCCGCCAGCTGTGTAAATTCGCTGACGCTTATGTTCTTTAAATTCTTATCCATACTACTATCAGTCCTTTCCCGATAGTAGTATGGCTTTTTGTTTCCTGATTTATTCCTGCTGTCTATAAATGCCGCCGCATCTTGTCCAGCGCCTTCTTCTCCTTGCGGGAGACCTGGACCTGAGAGATTCCCAGCACCTGTCCTACCTGCTGCTGGGTCTTACCGCCGTAATACCGCATACGTATAATGGTCCGTTCTTCGTCCGTCAGGGTATCCATCAGAGATCCTACGGTCATTTTATCCAAGATACCGTCGAATTCCGATGGCTGCTGCCCGACCAGTTTATCCAGCAAATAGGCGTCCTCCCCGTCATTCTTACGGTAAAATGACTCCGGGCTCTGTGCTGCTTCCATTGCCAGGGTCAGGTCTTCCGCGGAAACCTCCAGGTGCTTGGCGATCTCTGCCAGGGTTGGCTCGCGTTTCAGCAGCACTGTCAGCTCCGCCTGTGCTGCCCGGGCCTTTCCGTTTAATTCCTTCAGAGAACGGGACACCTTCACAGGCCCGTCGTCCCGCAGAAAGCGCTTGATCTCTCCTGCGATCATCGGAACCGCATAGGTTGAAAACATAACACCGTACTCTGTATTGAAATTCTGTACTGCTTTTATTAATCCGATAGAGCCGATCTGGATCAGGTCTTCTTTCTCTACGCCTCTGTTCTGAAACCTCTTTACAATACTGAGTACCAGTCCGTAATTGTCCTCTACAAGCTTTTGTGCTGATGTACTGTCCCCGGCGGCAGCTTTTATAAGCAATTCCTTATCCGTGGAATACATGGGAAGGTCACTCCTTCCGCTTGCTGTCGAACACCTTTACCATTTTAACAACAGTACCCTTGCCTACCTCCGACTTTACCTCCAGCTGATTTGTAAAGGTCTCCATGACAGTGAAGCCCATACCGGAGCGCTCCATATCCGGCGCCGAAGTGTACATGGGCTGCATGGCCTTCCCCAGATCCGCAATGCCGCAGCCGTGATCCGTAACGGTTACTTCGATTCTGTCCTCATACAGCGTGCAGTCAATATAGACCTTATCCTCCGGATTTTTTCTGTCCCCGTAGCCGTGTATGATACTGTTGGTTACAGCCTCACTGACGGCCGTGCGTAAATCCGCGATTTCCTCCAGGGTAGGATCCAGCATAACGGCGAAGGCTGATACAATTGTCCTGGCCAGACCTTCGTTTGCCGATTGGGCGTCAAATTCACAACTGAGCCTGTTTATATAATCCATCACGCATCACCTCTCAAGCTTTCTGTTACCTCGCGGACGCTGTCGGCCCTCTTTATGTATTTGAACACTCCCGACATATTCAGGAGCTTGAAGATCGTGCTGTTACACACGATCCAGGCCTGTCCGCCCAGGGTCTCCACATTTTTATTCCGCCCCATGAGCATACCGATGCCGGAGCTGTCCATAAAGGTAAGTCCGGTAAAATCAAAGATCACATACTTGCTTAAGTTCGCCAGCAAGGCCCCGTCTATCCTTCTCCTGGCCGCATCTGCGCTGTGATGGTCCAGCTCGCCTGCCAGGGAAACGATCAGGATTGTGCCTTCCCGTTTGATCCGTATCTGCATACTTTGCATCCCGCCTTTCTCTTTTGTTAAAAGTTCAGTATTCCATCATTATAGATTATTTCCCGAAATTTGCGGGAGTTTGGGAAATAAGGTAAAATTCTTCTATGGAAAGAATTTTAGAAGAATATCAAACTTTATATAAGGAAATGAATCAGCTAAAGGATCGAATCGCCGCGTTGCCAAAGGGCTCTTTACAGACACATAAGATCAAGGGGCGCTGCTATCTTTATCATCACTATATTGTCCAGGGGAAACGCTATGCGGACATTGTACGGGACCCTCAGCAAATGGAAGCGCAGTTGAAGGAACGGCAGCAGCTGGAAGAGCTCTGTATGAATAAGCAAAAGGCGCTGCAGGAAATGAGGCCTGCGTTTAAGTACGCCCTTCGTACACTGCAAGTACAGTTTCGCAAATATGCAGAAGAAGCCAGAAGGATGAAGCCCATTGCCAGTGAAAATCCTTATAATCCCGCGAATTTGATCCATCGGACGGCCCGGGGCGATTTGGTTCGGTCTAAATCTGAAGTGATTATCGCCGATCTATTATATGAGATGGGGATAAAATACCGATATGAGGCCTGCGTTGCCGGATTTTATCCGGATTTTACCGTTGAAAGCCCCTTCGACAGGAGCTATCTCTACATAGAACACTGCGGAGTTGATACGGAGGACTACCGGAGCAGCTTCGAAGTGAAACTCAGAGAATATGAAGACCTGGGAATCATCCCCGGTCAGAATCTCATCATCACCGGTGAAAAAGATGGGCACATTGATGCCAAGGCGATAGAAAATATCCTGCGAAGCTATCTCACACTGGACAAATATCAGGCCCTGCTGTAAGAGTTACTAACATTTTAGCGAAGTTACTAACACTTTTTCAAAAAAAACGTTAGTAACTTCGCCATTTTGTTAGTAACCGCACCTGCTTGCAGCCTATTTTTCAGAAAATTCGGCAGCGGCCCCCTGCCCGATGCTGTCACTTTCAAATACCACCAGTTCATTGATCCCTGCATGCAGCAGCGGAGCCGGCACATAGAGACGGCAATCATGCCAGTATCTTCCGATATTAAATCCGTTAATAAAGGCCACTCCTTTGGTAAGGCCCGGCAGCCGCAGGAAGGTATCCGCCGGTCTGTCCACGGAGAATTCCGCCCTCAGGAATCCGGGCGCCTCTCCCGACCCGGTGCCGAACCCGATCCGAGAAAGATCCTCTATGGGAAGGCTGTAATGCTTCCAGCCGTAGACAGACCGGTCTGCAATGTGCAGACCCCCGTGGAGTCCCTTGCTGTCCATAAGTCTGTCGCCGAAATTCACACGGCCCATATTTTCAATAAGAATGCGGATCTGCGCCTTCTCTCCGGGATCCAGGTGTATGGTCATAGAATCGTTTCTCTCCATCAGGTTCTCGGAAATCCCACGCATTTTACCGTTCACATAGACAATGGCACGGTCCTCAAAATCATACACATACATGGGAACCTCCTCCAGCGGTCCCTCCAACTCCGTTTCATATGCCACATAGCCGAAATCCTGACCCAGCTCCTCCATACTGAGGGGCCAAGGACTGAAACGGCTCTCCGGCAGATTGTCCCACAGGGAGCTGTATCCGGTAAAGGGTACCGTTCCGTAAGCTCTCTTCTCACTGTCAGCCACCTGAATATCAGGGGCCGGTCCGAAGCGCTCTTCCAGCACCTTCTTCAGGGCATAGTATTTGGGCGTCAGATCCCCGGCCTCGCTGATGACCCCGTCGAAATCATAGCTGGTCACCGTGGGAAGGTATTTCCCCGGCAAACAGTTGGCGCCGGGCTGGAAGCCGAAATTGGTACCGCCGCTGAATACATACAGATTGAAATTGCCGCCCAGATCCAGCAGCTCCGCCACCATATCGGCGGTTTCCTGAGGATCCCGGGTGTGGTGCTCTTCGTCGAACCAGTTGTCGAACCACCCCTCCCACAGCTCACTGTTGAAGAAGGGCTGATCCGGGTCAAAGGCTTTCAGAAAATCGTGTGCCTGTTTGGGCTTGCTGCCGAAATTTCCCGCAGTCATGACACCGGGGATCTTTCCGCCGTCCATCATGCAGTGGAAGGTCCAGTCACAGGTAAACAGAACGCAGTCAATACCGGCCTCCGTATACATCTCTTTCAGCCTGCCCAGATATTCCTTATCGTCTCCGTAGGCGCCGTATTCGTTCTCGATCTGCATCATAATGATATTACCGCCGTTGCTGATGAGCCTGGGCCTTACGATTTCAAACAGTTTATTCAGATAATTCTGTACCTTCTCCAGAAAAACCGGATGGCTGCACCGGAACCGGATTCCCGGATAGGTCAGCAGCCAGGAAGGCAGGGCTCCCATGTCCCACTCGGCACAGATATAGGGACCCGGCCGGAAGATCACATTGAGTCCCAGCTCCGCCGCCAGATCCAGATAGGCCGCCAGATCCAGTCCGCCGGTAAAATCAAACTCCCCTTCCCTGCGCTCGTGAAGGTTCCAGCAGGAATAGGTCTCCACCGTATTCAGTCCGCAGGCCTTCAGCTTCAACAGCCTGTCCCGCCACTGGTCAGGATGAATCCGGAAATACTGAACCGTTCCGGACAGCACCCTGTATTCTTCTCCGTTTAAATAAAATTTATCGCCTTTATAGGTAAAATCGCCCATGGATATAGACCTCCTTTTTCTCACCGCACCATTATATAATAAAGAAAAATCAGGAGCAATACGGCCCGTAAAATATTTTTTATAAAGGGACGCAGCTGTTCCCATCTGAATTTTGCATACGGTGTCATAAGAAGAATCCTCCGGTAATATAATATGCACAATAGGCAAAAAGGGATTTTTGTGCTACAATATATCAGTAGCTTTTCAGAAAGGAATGTCTTATGAAGGAAAAGGTGAAACGCACAAAATCTCAAACAGCCTGGGTCGCTTTCAAAACGCTGTGTAAGGCGGGTCTGATTACGGGTATGATCCTGCTGTGTATCGTTACAGGACTTCTGATCGGCGTAGTAGCAGGCTGTA
>CBCSVZ010000040.1:0-6742 GCA_965143695.1 uncultured Oscillospiraceae bacterium | reverse complement strand
TTCCATGCTCAAGAACGAAGCCTATTCGTTTCAGGTGGCATACAGATTTGAAGGCGACAGCAGGGGCAACGCAAGCCTCAGCATCAAAACGGAGCACGATCTGGGCAAAGCCCTTACATACAGATATGTAGAGACAGTTCCCTGCGATTTTACCATGTACACAGAGCTGCCCCACGGTCAGCTGCTGCACCCGGAGGCTACCGCCTTTCCGGATGTACTCCGCCCCGGCAACGAGCCCCTGTGGATCAATGAACAGCAGTGGAGAAGTGTCTGGTTTACAATAGACGGTACCAAAAAAGCCCTGAAGCCCGGAATCCACAAAATCAAAATAACTTTTACTGCCGGGCAGGACAGCCAGAGCGTTACTTTTACCATTGACATCAAGGATAAAAAGCTTCCCAAGCAGAAACTCATATGTACCAACTGGTTCCATACCGATTCCCTGTGCCATTACTACCACATGGAATTCAACAGTGACAGATATTGGGAAATAACAGAGAATTTTGCAAGAACCGCTGTGGAGTACGGCATCAATATGCTGCTGACCCCTCTGTTTACCCCCCCTCTGGACACCGTACCCGGAGGAGAGCGGCTGACCGTACAGCTGGTGGGCGTAACCAAAACCGGCGAAAAATACGACTTTGATTTTACCCTGCTGAAGAAGTGGGTGGAAATGTGCAAGCGCGTAGGGGTGGAATACTATGAGATGTCCCACCTGTTTACCCAGTGGGGCTGCTATCACGCACCTAAGATTATGGCCACGGTAAACGGCAAATACAAGCGCATCTTCGGCTGGGAAACAGACGCGCACGGAGCTGACTGCGTTTCTGAAAGCGGAGGGAATTGCATCCCGAACCTATTTCCATGTTTCCGATGAGCCCGGAAAGGATGTACTGGAAAGCTATCGGGAAAGTGCGGAGTTTCTCATGGACTACGTAGGAGATTTCAAGAGATTTGACGCTTTAAGCGATATTGAAATCTACAATACCGGCTGTGTACCCTGCCCCGTTCCGGGAATCGACCATATGGATCCCTTTTTGAAGGCTGATATCAAGGAAAGATGGACATACTATTGCTGTGGGCAGGTCGACAGAGTCTCCAACAGGTTCCTGGCCTTTCCGTCAATCCGAAACAGAATACTGGGGGTACAGCTGTTTAAGTATGATATCAAGGGCTTCCTCCAGTGGGGATACAATTTCTACAATTCCCAGGGCTCTATCCGGCCTATCGATCCTTACAACAGCACCACGGGCGGCGGCTGGGTACCCGGCGGAGATACCTTTGTTGTATACCCGGACTTCGACGGCAAGCCCATAGCGTCTTTACGTCTGGAGGTATTCAGGGAGGCGCTGCAGGATATGCGGGCATGTCAGGCGCTGGCGAAGAAAATCGGCAAAGAAGAAGTTGAAAAGCTCATTGGCAAGAAGCTTACCTTCACCGATTACAGTCTGGATCCCAACAAGCTTATAAAAATCAGGGAGAAGATCAATGAAATGCTCTGAAAGGGCGACTCCGTACACACCGTTAAAATACTATAAAAAGCAGCTCATTATAGGGCCGGTCTTCAAGCTGACAGAGGCTGTATTTGAACTGCTGATTCCCACAATGATGGTATATGTCATTGACAGAGGAATTGCGGACAGTAACAGCAGCTACATTATAAAAATGGGGCTGCTGATGCTTTGTATTGCCCTAGTGGGCTTAGGAAGCGCGCTGGTATGCCAGTACAGCGCCTCGGTAGCCTGTACCGGCTACAGCACCCGCCTCAGGGATATGCTTTACAGCCACATCAGCAGCCTCTCCCACAGAGAACTGGATACCCTGGGCACGGCGGCCCTGATCAACAGACTTACAGGAGATGTGAATGTGCTCCAGCAGGCAGTAGCCATGCTGATCCGACTTGTGATCAGAGCCCCCTTTATTTCCATAGGCAGTATGGTCATGGCCATGATCCTGAATCTGAAGCTTTCCCTGATTATCATAGGCGCCTTTCCTCTGCTGGTACTGGCGATCTTTCTGGTAATGAAAGCAACCGTTCCCCTGTACAAAAAGGTACAGTACAGACTGGACAGACTCTCCGCCATCCTCCGGGAAAATCTTTCCGGTGTCCGGGTGATCCGGGCCTTTACGGCGGAACCCCGGGAGAAGGAACGTTTCGATGGAGAGAACGCTGCGTTTACCAAGGCATATGTTAAAGTCAACAAAATTTCTTCCCTTCTAAACCCCGTGACCTCCATTATTATGAACGGGGCTGTGCTGCTCATTCTCTGGCTGGGGGGCATCAAGGTGGAAAACGGCAGTATGACAGCCGGAGAGATCATCGCCTTTATCAACTATATCTCCTATATGGTAGTTGCCATGCTCGTTGTGGCAAAGCTGGTGGTGCTCTTTTCAAAAGCCAAGGCCAGCGCCGACCGTGTAGCAGAGGTTCTCAATACGCACAGTTCGCTGGAGGAGCCGGAGGTGTCCGCAGCACCTGATTTTACACAGCCTGCCGTGGAATTCAAAGCAGTATATCGTTCCTATACAGCGGGTAAAAACGCCCTGGAAAATATTAATTTTACCCTGGAGGTCGGTGAAACACTGGGGATCATCGGAGGTACCGGCAGCGGTAAGAGCTCTCTTGTAAGCCTCATTCCCAGATTCTACGAAGCAACCGCGGGAAGCGTAAGGGTTTTCGGCCACGATGTCAGGGAATACCGTCTTTCCGCACTGAGAAAGCTTGTGGGTACCGCCGCACAAAAAGCGGTACTGTTCAGCGGAACTGTTGCCGAATGTATCCGGACGGGCAACCGGGAGGCAACGGACCTGCAGGTGGAAAAGGCCGCCAGAGCTGCCCAGGCACACGAGTTCATTATGCAAAAGCCCGGTCAGTACAATGAAGTAATCGAACGAGGAGGGACAAATTTTTCCGGCGGGCAGAAGCAGCGTCTCAGCATTGCCAGAACACTGGCAGCCGAGCCCCGGATCCTCATTATGGATGACTGCACAGGAGCGCTGGACTACGCCACAGACGCCGCCCTTTGGGAGGCTGTAAATACCGTGTATAAGGGCATTACCAAGATCGTCGTCAGTCAGAGACCCGATACGGTCCGAAGAGCTGACAAAATACTGGTCCTGGACAACGGTATGATTGCGGGGACAGGAACCCATGAGCAGCTTTACGAGAGCTGCCCTGTCTACCGGGAGATTTGTCAATGCGCGTCCGAGGAGGAGTAAAATGTTCAGAAGACTTCTTAAATATATAACAGGTGATAAAGGGATGATGGCCGCAGCGGCTCTCTTCGCCCTGCTCGGCAGCGGACTGGGACTGGCTGCTCCCGTTATTTTCGGCAGCGCCATAGACGCCATTTCCGCCTTTCAAATGGCAGAATTATTGCGTCTGCTGCTCCTGCTGAGCCTTGTCTATATTTTCTCTGCCCTGCTCCAGTGGGCGGTGCCCCTGCTCTCGGCCAGAGTAGCAGGCCATACGGTGGAGAGGCTGCGGCACGAAATATTCTCCAAGCTGAATAAGCTGCCCGTAAAATTCTTTGATACCCACAAGCACGGCGATATTATGAGCACGCTCACAAATGATATGGACAGTATCTCAGACGGTATCTCTCAGTCCCTGGACCAGATCCTTACAGGAGCCGTGACTGTTCTGGGCACCTTGGTTATCATGTTTTTTATCAATGTGTATATCGCCCTTGCGGTCCTGATCATCACCCCCGTTTCGATTTTCATTGCCAAATATATTACAACGCATTCCTCTAAAATGTTTCGGGAGCAACAGCGGCTTGTAGGTTCTCTGGGCGCTTTCGGAGAAGAGACCGTAAGCGGCATGAAGACAGTGAAAGCCTTTGGCTCGGAAGCGGAGAACGGGAAACATTTTACCGGTATCAACGGAGAGCTTTGCAAAGCCGCCCAGAAGGCACAGTTCTACTCCTCTCTGGTAAACCCCACCACCCGTGTGATCAATAACCTCTCTTACAGTGCCGTAGGTGTGCTGGGCAGTCTTCTGGTCCTAAACGGCGGCGGTAAAATGACCGTGGGTACTATCGCCACAATGCTCACCTATGCCACCCAGTTTGCAAAACCGATCAATGAAATCACAGCGGTCACCACACAGCTTCAGAATGCGCTGGCCGGCTGCCGCAGAGTATTCGCTCTGCTGGACGAACAGGAGGAGGCACCGGATCCTTTGCCTGCTTGCGAGCTTGCCGGGGTAAAAGGAGAAGTACGTTTCGACCGTGTCAGATTCGGCTACACACCGGAGCGTACTTTGATTGAAAATATGAATCTGGAGACCGCCCCCGGTAAGGTCGTGGCGATCGTAGGCCCCACAGGCTCCGGCAAGACAACCGTTGTCAATCTTCTTATGCGCTTCTACGACCCTCAGGAGGGAACCATTGCAATAGACGGGATTCCCATAGCGAAGGTTACCAGAGAATCCCTTCGCCGCAGTATCACCATGGTACTGCAGGATACCTGGCTTTTTCAGGGGACGATTCACGAAAATATTGCCTACGGCCGTCCGGATGCAACCCGGGAAGAAGTAGAACAGGCCGCAAAGGAGGCTTATGCCCACAGCTTCATCATGAAACTTCCCCAGGGCTATGACACCGTTATTTCAGGAGACGGCAGCGGACTTTCCCAGGGGCAGCAGCAGCTGCTCACCATTGCCCGGGCCATGCTGGCAGATGCGCCGATCCTTGTACTGGACGAGGCCACAAGCTCCGTAGACCTGCGGACAGAGCAGAAAATCCAGAAGGCCTTTAATGCCATTATGCAGGGACACACCTGCTTTGTAATTGCCCACAGACTTTCCACGATCAAAAATGCAGATGCGATTATTGTAATAAAAGACGGCCGGATTCAGGAACAGGGAACCCACAGAGAGCTACTTGCCCGGAACGGACTTTATGCTTCTATCTATAACAGTCAATTTGCCGGCAGAAAGCATATAATGTAACCGTAATTTGAAGTGTGAAAGGCCTGATGATATGGCAAATGATCTATTTCGCGCCTCCTACGGTGACAAAGGCCCGTATGTGGAAATGCTCCAGCTGGCACTGACCCGTGCCGATACAAATCCCGGTTTTATTGACGGACAATTCGGTCCGGCTACTTATAGAGCGTTAGTAACCTTTCAGCAAAGAAACGGCCTGGTCCCCGACGGCATTCTGGGGCCCAGAACCGCCCAGGCACTGACCCCCTATCTGACAGGTTTTGTGCCCGTTACCGTGAAAGCCGGAGATACCTTTTACCGTCTGGCCAGAAAATACGGCACCACCACAGAAGCAATCATGGCCGCGAATCCCATGGTGGATCCGCTGGATTTGCGCGTGGGGACAGAGATTGCGGTGCCTCTGAACTTTTCTATTGTACCTACGTCGATCTCCTATACTTATCTGCTTACGCGCTACTGTCTGGAGGGACTGGCGGCAAGGTATCCTTTTATCCGCCTGTCCGTTATCGGCACCAGTCTCATGGGCCGGAATCTCTACGCGGCAGAAATCGGCATCGGTCCCCGACATGTTCTGTACAACGCCTCCCACCATGCCAACGAGTGGATCACCACCCCGGTGCTGCTGAAGTTTTTAGAGGACTACGCAAGGGCTTTTACTTCCGGTGGGACAATATATGATGCAGACGCGGAAGCAGTTTATGCAAACAGCCGAATCATGTTGGTGCCTCTGGTAAATCCCGACGGCGTCGATCTGGTAACAGGAGCTATTGACACAGGTCCGGAATACAACAGCGCTCTTGCAATATCCCGAAACTATCCTGAGATTCCCTTCCCCTCCGGCTGGAAGGCCAATATCGCGGGGACAGACTTGAATCTGAATTATCCTGCACAGTGGGAAAGAGCCCGGGAAATTAAATTTGAACAGGGCTTTACCGGCCCTGCCCCAAGAGACTATGTGGGGACTGCTCCCCTTTCCGCCCCGGAATCCGCGGCACTCTATCAATATACACTGGAGAATGACTTTGCCCTGACGATCTCATATCATACACAGGGGCAGGTTATCTACTGGAAATTTGCCGATTACAATCCTCCGCAGGCGCTGGAAATCGGTGAGCTGTTCAGCCGTATCAGCGGCTATACGCTGGAAACCACCCCCTATGCCTCGGGCTTTGCAGGTTACAAGGACTGGTTTATACAGAATTATAACCGACCCGGATACACCATGGAATGCGGTCTCGGCACAAATCCGCTGCCCATCACCCAGTTTCCCAAAATATACAGGGAGAATCTGGGCGTGCTGGTGGCCGGCGCTATGTGGGAAAGGTAAATCTGTGAAACGGGTTCTCTCGCATTCTTTAAAAAAGTATGCTATACTGAAAGCAACAATTGCACTATATAGAATTGGGGGAACCGGATACCATGAGAACAAGAGACAAGATACTGGCAGGAGTTACAATAATATGCGTCATAGCAGCCGTTGTGCTGATCGCGGTTTATTGCTGGCCGGAGGATACAGTCAGATCAGATGACACCTATATCACCCTGCAACCGGACAATACAGCTGTCTCCGGAGAGACTTCTCCTTCCCCCGGGCCGTCACCGGAGGCACTGCCGGAGGGCTTTGCCGATGTACTGGACTATGTGCCCGATGCAGGTGTAGCACTCAGCTATTATTCCGAAGACAATTTTACCGGACGAAAGGTAACGGGCTACGAGGCCAACCGGGCCATTTTAACAGCAGAAGCCTGTGAGGCTCTGAAAAAGGCTGCCGACACCCTCCGGGAGCAGGGC
>CBCSVZ010000039.1:0-6804 GCA_965143695.1 uncultured Oscillospiraceae bacterium | reverse complement strand
AAATGCTCAGCAGTAAGCGCACCGTTTTCGTCCAGCACAGAATATAAATGACTGTCTACCCCGCTATCCGTAAAAATGCGGTCATAACACGCTTCCACGCCATACAGATCGGCGTAGGGATACTCCAAAGAAAACGACGAAATCAGATCCGAATAGGCTGCCACTGATTCGTGCTCTGCATGAATGATCTCGGAATCGTCTTGGTTTTGAAAAGATATCGAGTGTTGCTTTTCCGCTGTTGAAAAAGAAAGATTCGCATTGGATGACTTAGGCCTTGAACAGCCGGAAAGTGCACTGAATGCCATCAAAACACAAAGCAACAATGCCGTTTTTCTTTTCACTGTGTTTCCCTCCTATTTTATAGGTAGTGTACATTATTTTGCTTAAATCGATAGGATTAATGAAAAAACCCAAGGATTACTGTTCTGTCTTTATTAACTTTTTTATCATGAATTCGGCGTCATGTCAAGGGCACCCGCTAAGATTTGCAATGCCCCCGGTTTCGTGCTAATATTTATCTATCCTAAACAGAAAGCTGGTAATCCTATGAAAAAATTTTTCTCGAATCTGAAAAAAAGCTATATGATCACAGCAGTATTCTACACACTCTTGGGCATACCGATGCTGATATGGCCTGACATTCTGGCCCGTCTTGTATGCTACAGCTTCGGCGGCCTGCTCATTGTATACGGTCTTGTCATCGTCATCGGGAACTTTGCCGACAAGGCAGACAGCGGCTTCTACGGGTTTAGCATGATCAACGGCCTTATCTCCGCAGGAATCGGAATCTTTTTTATTGTAAAATACAACATTCTCGTGGGCAGTATCGGCTTCGTCATGGGACTTATCATTGTCATTGACAGCTTTGTAAAATTTCAGAAAGCATTGGAGCTGCATCGCTGCGGTTACCGTCTCTGGTGGCTGGTCATGATTTTCTCTTTTCTGACAATCGGTCTGGGTGTCCTGGTAATTGTGAATCCCTTTGAAACCACACTTGGGATTGCCCGTCTGGCAGGAATCTGCCTGATTGTCATAGGGATTTCTGACATATGGACCATAAGCCGGGTATCCAAATTCGTAAAAGCAGCAACAAAAGATGTAATTGTTATTGAGGAAGATACTGACCGTAGAGCTTAGCATATTCCCCGTTTAACGCAAGCAGCTCCCTGTGAGTTCCCTGCTCCCTGATGCCGTCCGCACAAAGTACAACAATGCGGTCGGCATTTCTTACGGTCGTCAGCCTGTGGGCAATGATAACCGTCGTGCGTCCCCTGGCAAGCCGCTCCAGCGACTCCTGCACCAGCCGCTCGCTTTCATTATCTAAAGCAGAGGTGGCTTCGTCCAGTATGACAATGGGGGGATTCTTCAGGAAAAGTCTGGCAATGGAAATTCTCTGCTTCTGTCCTCCGGATAATTTTACGCCGCGCTCGCCCACATAGGTATCATAGCCTTCCGGCAGCTGACAGATAAATTCATGAGCCCCTGCCGCTTTGGCAGCCCCTTCAATTTCTTCCCTGGAAGCCGACATTTTACCGTAAGCAATATTCTCGGCCACACTGCCGCTGAAAAGGTACACATCCTGCTGCACCGTGCCGATATTGCTGCGCAAAGAATGCAGTGTAACGCTGCGGATGTCCCGGCCGTCAATAAAAATACTGCCCTCCTCCGGTTGGTAAAACCTGGGGATCAGATTGCAGACGGTTGTCTTGCCGGCCCCCGAAGGACCAACCAGTGCCACCGTCTCGCCCGGCTTCACCGTTAAGTTAAAATTCTCTAAAACCCTGCTTCCGTCAGTATAGGAAAAGGTGATATTCTGAAATTCAATGGTCCCCCGGACCTCCTGTAAAGGCACTGCCCCCGGCAAATCGGCAATAGAAGCAGGCTCCTCCATCAATTCAAGAAAGCGCTCGATCCCTGTGATGCCCTTCTGGAATTGCTCCGTGAACTCCACGATCCGACGGATGGAAGTAAGCAGACTCTGAATATATAAACGATATGCGATCAGGTCTGCAGCCGTTATCTTACCCTCCTGCATAAAGAGCGCGCCGATAACAATGACCGCTACATACATAAGCCCCTCGAAAAATCTGGTACCAGCGTTAAAGCCGGCCATGTATTTATATGCCTCTTTTTTGATGGCCAGAAACCTGTTATTGCCTCTGCCGAATTTCTCCTTCTCCACCTCTTCGTTGGCAAAGCTCTGAACCACACGGATCCCTAAAAGGCTGTCCTCCAAATCGGAGTTCAGCTCTCCTGTCTGCACTCTGGATTTCTTAAAAGCCTTCCGCATCTTCTTTCTGAAAAGGAGCACCGATAAGAGCATAAGGGGCAGCAGCGCAAAAAGGATCAGCGTGAGCGGTATATTGACCGTCATCAGAATAATAAAGGCTCCGATAATTTTCAGTCCGGCAATAAAAAACTCTTCGGGACAGTGGTGGGAGAATTCCGTAATATCAAAAAGGTCGTTGGTTACTCTGGACATGATCTGTCCGACCTTGGTGTTATCGTAGAAAGAGAACGGAAGCTCCGTGAGATGGGCAAAAAGGTCCCGCCGCATGTCTGTTTCCAGCCGCACACCCGTTGTATGTCCTATATAAGACATATAGTAATTGGCCGCGGCATCCAGTATGCGCAGCGCAAGATACAGCAACCCCAGCCGCAGGACAGCTTCGATCACATTGCCCGCCTGCCCCGCCAGCGCATCCCCGGTAATATTCCTTACGATCAGCGGCAGTACCAGCTCGCAGCCTGCCGAGATGCCGGCGCAGAGCAAATCCAGAAGGATCAGTCCGATGTACGATTTATAATAGTGGACAAATTTTTTGAAAGACTTCATGCAATACCTCCGCAACTCAACTGTTCATTATACGCCTCCGGCAGATTTTTGCAATCTCAATACTGCGAAACTGTTTCAGGCCGTCATCCTGCTGAGGCCGCTGTCTGTTTATTTTCGGCAGAAAAACAGATCTGCATCCGGGTCATCGCTTGAATATTTTACCTGATTATATTAATATAATAGTCATAGGAGAGATGGATATATGAAGAAGCTTCAGCCGAATCTGAGCATGAAAACCAAACGACGGATCATAAAACTAAAGCCGATTATAAATCCCATTTCGGATTTTATGGATCGGCTTTCGGAGCATGCGGTTACTGCCTATGCCGCCCAGAGTGCGTTTTTTATTATCATCTCCTTTTTCCCCTTTGTCATGCTGCTGCTGACCCTGTTAAACTATCTTCCGATTCCGCTGGATGACACCGGCGGACTGGTAGCCGGCATTTTACCGTCAGCTGTTACAGACTTTATAAACGGTTTGCTGGAGGAAATACACATCAATGCGTCGGGTACTGTAATTTCTGTAACCGCCGTTACGGCCCTTTGGGCAGCTTCCAAGGGATTGCTGGCGATACGCAGAGGGATGAATTCTGTATATGAAAACACGGAGTCCCGAAACTATATTATTATCAGGTTCTATTCCATTATAGAGACTTTGGCGTTCATAATTCTTCTGATCGTAATGCTCGTGATCATCGTATTTGGAAATACGCTGTACAAATGGCTGTCCGCAAGCAGTCCGGTAATTGCCGAAATTGCTGCGCTGATCCTGGATCTGCGCGGTGTTGCGGGTCTGGGTATTCTGATCCTGTTTTTTGATCTGGTATATGTAATCATGCCCAATCGCAGGGGACACTTCTTCAAGGAGCTGCCGGGAGCCGCACTTACAGCCGTAGGCTGGATCGGTTTTTCCTATTTGTACGCTTTATATGTGGATAATATTGCAAATTACTCTTCACTGTACGGCAGCCTCACTACCATTGTACTTTTAATGGTATGGCTGTATATCTGCATGTATATGCTGTTCATCGGCGGCGAGATCAACTGTCTGCTGAATGAGACCGCTTTCTGGGATCGGTTTAAAAGAAAAAAACGTGATCGCAAAGCTCCCAGGGCTTAAAGGTTTCAAAATACAGCTTTTCCAAAGGCAGCCACCTGTCTTTAAAGCGCTGAAAGCTCTCCGGAGATTCCCGCTCCGCCAGCCGCCGAAGCTGTTCCTCGGAAGACACAGAAAGGAATACACTGTCCGTATAGAACGCTCTTAATTCCGGGTGCATGGAATAGGTTCCCTCTACAATATTGATCTGTTTCGGTGTTACCTGTATGGGCTCACTCAGGGACATGGTCCCGCAGCAAAAGGGCCTGTAGGAGAAGTGCTGCCCTCCTTTAACAGGAAGCAGCACTTCGTCTCTCAACCGTTCATAGTCCACATTGCCGCCCGGTGTTGCAAGGCGCTCCGGCGTGCGCTGAAAAGGCCGCAAAAAGAAGTCATCCGTATGAAACACATTGCAGTCATACTGTTCCGCCAGCCGCCCGGCAAAAGTCGTCTTGCCGCTGCAGCAAAAGCCCTCTATCGCAAGAATGATGACAGGCTCCTTCATTTTGTAACTTCACTGTAAATATAGGTAAATCTACCGCAGGGAGCCGCATCGCCTTTGGTGTAGAAGGTCATCACATCTCCGCCGCCGCAATTATCGGCCCATTTAAACTGCAAATCCATCAATGCATCCGCGGAGATCCCCAGCATGGCCTTGGGAACGGCCAGCATCAGTTCATTGGCTTCCAGCTTATAGGAAACCGTTCCTACGACCTCCCAGTTCCAGCTCCCTGTACTCTTCTCCACCGTCATTTTACCGTTGGAAGGAGCTGTGCGGTTGATCACATAGTCGAAGCCCTCCCAATTGGCATCGGTCCCGTTTCCGCTCCGGATAAACAGATTCATCCACTGGTCGCTTCCCTGACCGGTAATCGCATCCTTCGTCTTCACATAGAAATAAACCGTTTCTGCGTCTTTGGCTACCTTCATCAATTCAAAGTCATTTCTGCCGCTGGTATCCGTATATTGGATCTTACCGAATCCCATACAGTCTCTGTCTGCAATATCCGCCGTAAAATCCGTATATTTCGCAGGCACACCGTTCCACTGGCTAAAGCTGCCGTTGATATCAATCGCGGTATTCTTTCCCACATCCACTCTGGGAGCCGCACCCTTGAAAGACTTTATGAGATTGGCCGTCTGCATAAAGTAATTGTCTTTCAAAACGCCGTTCATCGGTTCGATATCCCGGCTGTTATCGGCATCCGCGCAGTCAACAAATACGATCGGATGGCTGCCTGTTTTCTGTCTGGCCGCGATCCATTCGTTGAAGCCCGTGATAAAAATATTGTCAGGATCCTGATAGAGTGCATAGTCAAAGCCCAGGGCTAAATTCGTACCGGAGAGCATTGCCTGCTCCTTTGTCAGATCCTTAAAATATCCCGCGGTATAGCTTCTGGAGCGGTCTCCCCCGCCGTACCATGCCGTTTCACTAAAGCACACCGTGGAATTGTGCTGCGCCACAGATACATTCATCAGGGTTCTCTGATTGGGCAGAAAATACACAGAATCTTTTGTCATCCACCGGGAGAATTCCATCCAGGGGAAACCGTAAGCCTTTTTCGCTTCCGTCGGCCACTGAGAATCACTGACAGTAAAGAAAGACCGGACCGCTGCGGAAGGATAGTTGCCGATAATCAATGGCTTACCGTCACACTGATACCACAGGTGGGAATATTCCGGATGGGCCTGATAGATATTTTCATATATTTTTGTCATGGTAACGGTAGAATCCGTATTGGTATAGAAGACCACCTGAGGCACATCCCAGCCCTGCTTACTGAATTCATCCAAAAGGGACAGCATATTCAGGACCTGTGTATCGTAGGTATATCCGTTGGTCGTATCAAATACGATATAGTCGATTCCTGCCGCGGTCAGCATCTGTACATGCTTGCGCATCACCCATGTATCATTGCTGGTATAATAGCCGAACAAAGGCTCTCCCCAGAAATGCTGCCGGCCGACTTTTCCGCCTCCTGCGGCAATCCAATTGTCCCCTGACAGAACCGCATCGGGATCCGCCGCAACAATTTTACTGTTATCATGCACATAGGAGGGATCCTTCGGGTGCTGTCCCTGCGCCAGGAAATAGAAAATACCCACATCCTTGTCCTTTGTTGTCGCGGCACTCTGGCTTTCATAGTACTGCTCACGGCCCAGATCGTCAACGCCGCCGTAGGCCCCGTTGTATTCCGAATAAGGGCCCTCGTAGGCTTTCACCGGACTGGGAGTCGGCTCATCAAATTTTTTCTCCGGAAATAAGACTACATCTCCGGTAAAATACCGTTTCAGTTTCAATTAGTCAGCAGACAGCAGTCTTCCGTCCCCGGTGTGGTCCGCAGCCTCATAATAAGCTCCGGTAAGCGATTGCCCTTTAAAATGGTTTTTGATTTTCAAATAGTCCGTGGAGGTAATGATACCGTCCCCGCTGATATCCCCCCGCATCACAAGAGAGGCCTCGTTCCAAACCGTACTGTAAACATACAGCTGAACCCTCAGACCTGTACGCAAAGCCGAGGTGTCACTGATATATTTATCGTCTTCCGTCCGAATTCGTTTAGAATCGGTGTTCTCTGCTGCATCTTTAAGGGTCTTTACGGTTTCATTAAGATACGCACCGTATACATAATCACCCTCCCAGCGGTAACCGCTGTCATATCGAAAGCTCAGCTTATCCAGCTTCGCCTGCAGCATCAGGGAACTCCCTAACAGCGCCATGCAAAGGACAATGACAAACAAAACACATTGCTTCTTTCCTCGGGTAAAATGCATCTTCCCTTCACACCTTTCACTTTGTACTGTCCCGATAAGAGGTCATCGGGGGAACATCTAAACCTTTAAAGTGTCTGTCACTGTAATTTTTGGTTAT
>CBCSVZ010000038.1:0-7071 GCA_965143695.1 uncultured Oscillospiraceae bacterium | reverse complement strand
TGCCGCGTTTTCTTCTGCAAAGGAAGCTCCGGTAAAGATCAGCATGGTAGCAATCAGCACCAGACTTGCCATCACCGCCATGTTAACTTTTATGGCATAGCGCAGCGCCGTCTTACCCTTCTGCCTGGAAACAATTTTCTTTGCGAACACACCTGACAACACCGTTACCATAATAACAAATACCATACATCCCAAAACAACACCTAACATATTATTTACCTCCAAATTCTATTTGTATTTTTCCCGGAAGAAACGCCCTCAATGGGCTCATAAGGTCTGCCGTCTCCTTTATAGAAACGGCTGAACATTTCATAATACACCAGACGCAAGCCCTGGATTCCTACGATCATACCCTCTAACACCAAAATCAAAGCGTTTCCGATAATCACAATAATGACGTGGCCGATTCCCGTACCCATATCCGCCAGTATCATAACAGCCATAGACAGTCCCACATGGTTAATGGCAAAAGCGCTGATACGCACAAAGGAGATGGTATTGCTGGCAAAGCTCAGCAGCATATCCACCATTTCAAATACGGTCTCCACCCAGAAACCGCCGGGTACAACAGGCTTTCTCTGATTCATAAGATTCTCCAGGGGATGTCTGAAGAAGATAATCAGGAACGGAATGGCCAGAGCAGCAACCAGCAGCCCCATGGAGATCCAGAGCTTTCCCCCAAAGAACAGACTGATTACCGTAGCAATGATAACACCGTAGAACACAAAGCCCGCCACGCCGTTTCTGTCGAAGAGCACCCGGCCCTTATCCCGGGCTTTGATCCCGTTTATGATATTCAGAACCATACAGAGTATCAAAAGGATGACGCCCACTCCGATTCCCATAATAAGCATGGTATTGACATTGGCATCCTCCATGGGATTCATGAATACAGGCTTGATCACGTCCTCATAGGAAAAAATACTGCCGTACAGGAAGCCGAAGACCGTGGCCATGATTCCGCCTCCCATGAACACGCCGCCCAAAGCGGACTTTTTCCTGAACCACAGAAAAGAGCCCACGATCAGGAAAATCAGTCCCTGCCCCACATCACCGAACATGATCCCCATGAGCAGACAGTATATGATCGCTACAATGGGCGTAGGATCCAGCTCATTGTACGCGGGCAGACCGTACATTTTAACAATCATCTCAAAAGGACGGAACAGACAGAAATTCTTAAGCTTTGTGGGAGGCTTGAGATCTGTATCTCTGGGAGAATCGATCACCAGAACCAAATTGGGATCCGCATCCATTCTGGGCTTCAGCAGCTTCAGAGAGGATTGCGGCAGCCACCCTGTCAGATAAAAAGAATCCTTGTTGAAGGCCACATATTTGGAAATTTCATAGACTCTTGACTTGGCCTGCAGACATGCTCTGATATCGCTCAGCAGACGGCTGTTCTCTCTGGCTGTCAGCTCCAGTCCGGCGGTGATGTCCCGAATCGCCACCCGCTTCTGTTCGATATCGGCCTGTATCTGCTCGATGATCTCTTTGGGCGTCCCTTCAAAGCCCTCCGGAATCATGCTTCTCTCAAACTGCATGGAGTTGAATACACCGTCTACCCGCACCTCATTGACCACAGGCATAATATACAGAAGATATTCATACTCCGCCGTGCTGCGCAGTCTGATTATAATCACATCCATATCCTTGGAATAGGTTGACAGCATTTTATAGTTCTCGGAGGGAAGTCTTCCCACACGTACTTTAAAATACTTCAGCTGGGACAGCTCCTGTAAATCCACATCGGTACTGCTGATAACCTCCATCCGTTCAATGAACTCTTCCTGCTGACGGATTTTCTGCTCCGCATTCCTTTTTTCGGCTCGCAGGTCGTCCACACTGTTCTGTATCGCTCTCAGCTTCAGAGCCAGATCATCAAGGCTCAGGTGCTTCATTTCCTCGGAAACTTCTCCTTCTGACGGGGATATTTCAAGCTGAGACAGCATTTCTTCGGTCTGTCTGAGCAAATCAGCTGCCTGATTCGTACCCTTGTAGGAATACAGATGCTTTACATGGGTAAGTACATTGATCGCATATTCAGGCTGGAGACCCATGTCGCCCGACATATATGTTTCAATGAATTCGTCCAGGTAATCTTTGTGGCCGACTATATTGACATATTTCATCTTTTCAACTGCCATATCTCACACCTCTGCTTTCACAAGTCCTACTTTATTTTGACCAGGTATCCGCGTATCTCTTTGGGATCCAGAGAGTACCGCACACCTTCTATCACCGTAATCAAATTCTGTATGTCTATCTCTTTTAGAAAGATATAAGAAACCACCGCGGTGAAGTTATAGGGATCCTTCCGGAAATGTTTCCGAAAGCTGTCTGCCATGGCCTGGGAAGCCTCCCTGTACCATCCCGCATCATCTTCTTCCGTAAACAGTCCCTTATATTTTGTCTCCATGACCAACGCCCGGAAATCCTTGACATCGCTTTCGGCAAGCTTCTTCCAGAATCCGGGTTTCAGCTTATATTTGTTCGGAAAGAGATGCGCCAGCATATTGTCCCCGGAATACGAATAGTACCGCTTATATCGGTAGCTTCGCAGCAGATTGTGTATATCCGCATCCGCCGCCAGAAACTCTTTGGTCTTTTTTTTGTCCTGACCGCTTAAACACTCGTCCGCGCTCTTATTCAGCATGGTAAAATAGTATTGATCCAGCGCATTCTCCAATTCAAAGGTGCTGGTCAGATCCTCTTCTAAAAAGGGTTTAATCACCTTATATAGGGGCGTATCCTTCAGCGCCTCCGCCAGTTCATCATATGTTCCGGCGGTTATAACCGCTTCCAGATCAAAGGGAATTCCTACATGTTCATTCTTGTAAATGGCTTTTACCGTGCCCAAATCAAGCGGGATCCGTGTGTGGATAGACCGGATCACCCTTTTCACGATCTGAATATCTGTCTTGGCCATTATAGCCTCCAGCATTTTTTTATCACTTCGGGACAGCATAAGAGAAATGCTGTGCGCGTCACGAAAAAGAGCTCTGCTGAACACACGCTCAATCTGGCCCCTGTGTACAGAGCTTTCGCTCATGGTGTTTAAAATTTCACCGTAGGCGCTGTTATCTTTGAGCCACAGAAACACATCCGCTACCCGTGGCTTATTCATCAGCAGCTCATAATCTTCTGTTGTAAGTATTCTGCTATACATAGCCCGCAGCTTTGCGGCAACAGCACTATACATTACTACCGAAGCTGCCATATCAGGAACCCTCTTCTGTTATATGTCTGTATAATTTCTCGACCCACTGATCTGTATACGCGGCTGCACGGGTCTCCATCTGCGCAATTTTCTCAGCGGCGTCCGCCTCGTGCGATTCGGCTTCCCTTTGGGCCCTGGCAATCATATTCTGCCTGACGGACTCGGTCTTATGGGCAGCCTCCTCTGTAATACGCTTTTTGAGGTTTTCCTTTTCTGCGGCGATTATTTCATCGCTGTCTGCGTTTTTCTTGGCTGCGTCTCCGACAATGTTCTTTGCATTGTGGTCTATTTCCAAAATCCTTTCAATAATAGCATCCATGATGCCCATCTCCTCTTTACGGAAATAAGTAACTGCTTCCCCGCGGATCTTTCACAGGGGGAACAATTTAGTGGTTATTATACTGCAAACGATTTCTGAAAACAAGTTTCTGTTTAATATTCATCCAGGGAGGCAAAGGTATAGCCCTGGCTCTGATAGCAGTCAATGACATCGCCCAATATTTGAGAATTCACCCTGGAAACAGCATGAAGCAGCAAGACCTCACCCTCGTGCGCACTTTGTGTAACGCACAGATATGCCTTCCTTATTAATTCCTCTGAGCTCTCATTGGGCTTACTGTAATCATCATAGGCAAAGCTCCAGAACACAAGCCGATATCCCATATTCTGAGCAAGCGCCAGATCTCTTTCACTGAAATAACCCTGAGGTGGCCGATAGTACTTCATATCATAGTTTACCCCCAGCAGCTTATTGAGCTTCTTCTCTACAGCAACCAGTTCCTCTCTGAACTGATTTTCGGAAAGATCTGCCATAAGGGGATGGCGATCCGTATGATTGCCGAGAATGTGGCCTTCCTCATACATGCGTTTCACCAGGTCCGGTTCACTGTCTATAAAGTCTCCTGTCAGGAAAAACGCTGCCTTGACACCTTTCTCCTTCAGAGTATCCAGAATCAGCGGAGTATATCCGTTTTCGTAGCCTTCGTCAAAGGTCAGATATACCCTCTTCCCTTTTTTGTGCCCGGTAATGGCATTGTACTTAGAGGTCACCGCCACATCCTCTGCCTCCAGCTCATAGATCATCTGCTCAATACCGTTTTCATCCTTTTTATGGGCCCAGTAGCCGAAGGACCACTCCTTCCCTTTCGTATTGAGATTGTCCATAACAGCGGAGGGACTCGGAGTAGGAACAGGCGTAGGCTCCGAAGTAGGTACAGGAGTAGACGTAGCTGTAGGTTCAGGAACAGGACTTTGTGTAATCTCCGGCGACCGCTCCGTCTGACAGGGCTCACTGGTTGTCGCCGCAGACGAAGGCCGTGCGGTCGGATCCCGCAGACACACAACACATACCGTCACCAGAAGTAATACGACCAAAACGGCTGCTGCAATTACATATGCCTTATTGCGTTTAATACTCTCTATCATTGCTGTGTCCCCTGCGATTATACTTTCAAAAAGACCGTATCCGGATGATCCGGATCGAAGCACTCATTACACCACATAAAGGTCACCAGATCTGTATCCCCGATATTTTCGATATTATGGGTATAGCCTGTAGGGATATCTACAACCTCCAGCTTATCCCCGCTGACAAAGTATTCTGTAACTTCGCTGCTTCCAACCTTGCGGAACCGGATCACGCCCTTTCCCGATACCACCAGAAATTTCTCATTCTTGGTGTGGTGCCAGTGATTCCCCTTGGTAATTCCCGGCTTGGCCACATTCACAGAAAACTGTCCCCGGTCTGCCGTCCTCAGGATTTCCGTGAAGGACCCCCGGTCATCAATATTCATTTTCAAAGGATACGAAAAACCTTTTTCCGGCAAATAGCTCAGATATGTGGCATAAAGCTTTTTGGTCAACGGATCCGACATATCCGGGATATCAAGCGTTTTCCTGGAGTCCCTGAAGGATTCCAGCAATGCTACGATCTCTCCCAGGGTAGCGCTGTGTACAGGCTCAATATAGCAAAAACCGTCCTGGGGATCCTTATTTGCCTCTCCCGCAGATGCCCGTATCAGCTCGGCCACCACATCATCTATATAGACCAGCTGCATCCTATGGGACGGATCATTGACCGTTATGGGCAGCCCTCTTGCGATATTGTGGCAAAAGGTGGCAATCGCACTGTTATAGTTCGGCCGACACCATTTCCCAAACACGTTGGGCATACGGTATACATAAGTCTCCACACCGTTCTCGCTTCCGTACTGAAAGATCAGGTCCTCGCCGGCCTTCTTCGACTGTCCGTAGGGATTGTCTAAAGCAGCCTGAATAGAAGATGTAATGAGCACCGGAGCCTTGTTGCCCGCCTGAATCAGGTTGTCCAGCAACAGAGAAGTAAAGCCGAAGTTTCCTTTCATGAAATCCTCCGGATTCTCCGGGCGGTTTACACCTGCCAGGTGAAATACAAAGTCGCATCCCGCCGTATATTCCGACAATAAAGAAATATCCGTATCAATATCGTACTGTAAAATTTCCGTATTTGATGTATTCTCCAGTGTGTGGATCAGGTTCCTTCCTACAAATCCCTTTGCTCCCGTAACTAATACTTTCATCTTCGCATCTTCTCCTCCGTATTCTGTGTTAATCATCTGCTGTTTATTATACCTTATGGCAGGTTCCATTACAATAACGGTCTTCCGAATATTTTATGCAGACCGCCCCCGCGAACATGTAGATCAATATCATCGTTTTGGAATAGTAGTTTACTGTAAAAAAGTCCGATGTGAACATTCCTCCGAGTAATGACAAAACCAGAGCGCCCGGCATTGCAGACTTTTTACCGGGTCCCATCATCCGGAAAGAGTTCCACAGCAGCGTAACGGGAAGTAAATAATAGGACAGGGTTCCCACCAGACCTACCCCTACCAACAGCTCCAGATAGTTGTTATGGGAGTACGCCCTGAAGCCCAAATCCTGTTTCGTCACGGAAATGAAAGTATTAATGCCCTGACCGAACAACGGATGTTCCCGAAAGGTTTGCCAACCGTAGCGCATCAATGCAACTCTCTTCTCAGCGGAAGAATCCCCTTCTCCGGTTTCTATCAGAGAAAATGCACCTTCCAATCTTATGCCGATCCCATTATAAAGTAATTCAACATGAAAAATAAGATACAGAAACAAAAAAATCAGAGCCGTTGCAACGAGCAGCGCCACCATTACAGACTTTTTCTTTTGCCGATAAGCAACAACAATCAGCAAGACAGAAGAAACCGCCAGGATAACCACCGAGGATCGGGAAGCGGTAAGAAACAGAAAACCCACTAACACAGCCGTTATAAGGATTTTCCACCATTTTACCCTCTGAAGCAAAAAATACAGCATAAATACAACAGCAAAGGCAAATCTGGTACCCACAATATTGGGATTGTTTATAGCCCAGCCCACGACTCCCCCTGAAAAAACATTCTCCTTCACAATCAAATAACCGCAGCTGATTAACGCAGCACCCACATACATGAGCATAAATTTCTGCAAATTGTCCTCTTGGGAAAAATAATTGATTCCCGCACAAAACAGCAGCAGGAGAAGGGGCGTGGACTTAATGCGAATCATACTCTGGCTTATATTGATGCTGTAAAAATAGGATATAAAGCATAAAACAGAAAAGACAGCATAGATTACGGAAAAGCCGTATATCTGAAAATTTCCCCGCCTGTCCAACAAAACCAGAATACAAAACACCGCCGCAAGCCCATTGTTCACCAGATACAGAACCGGGTGCTCCGGCACAGTGAAAAACATGGCCAGCATGGTAAAGAAGACCAGATCTATAATATTGATTTTACTGACTAACCTCTCCACTTACAATCTCCAAAAAAACCCTGAGCGCTGTGTCCGGGGAAAAT
>CBCSVZ010000037.1:0-7084 GCA_965143695.1 uncultured Oscillospiraceae bacterium | reverse complement strand
TTCAAAATAATCCAGCTTATCCGTAAAAATATGCACATTTTCACTCCACGGATAGGTTACATAGGGACTGTCCGGCGTATAGGGATCGTGGTTTCCGGCTGCGATACAGACGGAAACATCCGGTATCATTTTAAAACGCTCATTGATAAAATCCAGCGTATCTTTGCTGACTCTTGCAGCGTCAAAGAGATCTCCTGCGATCAAAAGAAAAGAAGCACCGGTCTTTCTGGCCAGAAAGATAATGCGGCCAAGCACTGTGAGCTGCTCTTCTCTTCTTCTCTTTGCCTTGGGAGAATCTGGAGAAAATGTAGAGAAGGGCGAGTCTAAATGCAGGTCTGCACAATGTACGAATACCGGCCTCTCGTTTATTGGGTCTGAAATTTTTTCTGTTTGTTCCACTGACGGACACCTCTGCTTTTGTAAAAAATATGTCCTGCCGACACTGAGAATATTATACTATAAACAGGGTGTTTGTTTCAAGAAAATTTGCACAGGGAACGGTTTTTTGATATAATCAGCAAGCAATACAATACATGCAGAGCGCGGAGGCCGTAAATGATTCAATATTCGAGAAAGTTTGGAGACCGATATGACGGATACAGGGTTAAGAAGGTAGACCCGTTTTTCTTTATCATTCCCCAGGTCATGTCCAAGAGAGTTGACAGTCAGGTATACTTTTCCGAAGAGGTGGATATAACGGCTTTGGAGCAGTTTGTAAGAGAACATACGAATACGGATATTCCGGGACTCCGGATGTACCATATTCTCATTGCCTCATATATCAGAATGGTTTCCAAAAGACCGTATTTTAACAGATTTGTGCTGGGTCACAGAATCTATCAAAGAAAGCAGCTTACGGTTTCCATGGCCATTAAACGGCACAGTGACAGAGAAGAGACTACGACGCTGAAGATTCCTTTTGATCCGAAGGACACGCTGCAGGATGTGGTGAACAAATTCAACAAAACCGTCGAAGCCAATAAACGCGTGATTGACGAAAACGGTACGGATCATGTGGCCAAGGTATTGGGCCATATGCCTACTTTTCTTCTGACCGCAGCTATCGGCTTTTTCAAGATGCTGGACCGTCACGGGATGCTGCCGAAGCTGATCAACAAAGTAAGTCCCTTTCATACCAGCCTCTTTATAACCAATATGGGGTCCTTGGGTATTCCGCCTATCTATCACCATATCTATGAATTCGGCACGACCTCTATCTTTGTGGCTATGGGAAATAAGCATACAAAGAATGAGGACGATTTACAGGGCAATGGTACGCCCAGAAGAAAAATGGGGATCAAGGTCGTGGCGGACGAAAGAATCTGCGACGGGGCCTACTATGCGGCAGGTATGCGGATGCTCAGCAGATTTCTGAAAAATCCCCAGGCGCTGCTTACGCCTCCCGATACCGTTGCAGTGGATGACGGTATTATTATGAAGGGCCGTAAGGCCATAGAGGTATCCGTAGGGGAACAGCCGGAATTTTGATGTTCCCGCTTAAACATTCCATGCCTCGCCAAAACCGATGCTACCGTCCCGGAAGAATCTTTTTATTCTGCGAAAGGCCGACACATAGTCTGTCTCGTTATTGGCAGAAAGGTCAATGTAGGAGGCCTGCTTTTCCCGGGCCAGGGTCTTCAGCGCAAAGTTATATCCGGGAGAGAGAATGTATATTTTACAGGCGGGCAGCTCTGCGGATATCTGATCCAGCAGCTGTGCGTAGGTTTCCAGAAAGTCTTTTTCGTTAAAATCGGGCAGCTTCGCATCCTCGTCTCCCAGAGACAGGAAGAGCTTGGAGGGCATAAGCTCGAATACGCAGGGCTCTAACACCTTGAACGCTTCTCTTACGGTCAGTCCCTGAATACTTCTGTTGTAGATCACCTTGTCCAGTGAAAAGTCCTGCTTCAGTTCCTCCAGAGGAAATTCCTCCAGAAAGGTAGAGCCGAAGAACAGCAGCTGTCCCTTCAGAACAAAATGATTCAGTCTTTGGTATTTTTCCAATGTGTTTGTAAAATTCTCCTTCATTTTACGGGCACTTCCTTTCCAAAATTCATTTCCAAAGCTTTATTTCTGAAATAGAGGATCAAATCGCAGGACACCACGATGAGGTTAAAAATGTAGATGATCAAAACATAGTTGATATTATGTGTAATAAATTTACTTGCAATCCCGCAAATGTAGCCGATCCATATTGCTGTGAGGAATACAAGGCTTTTCCCTGCCGTGGTACGGGACTTATAGGACTTATATACGGAAAGCGGCCAGGAAAGACCAAAACAGATAACCATCAATGTTTCAAAAATTTCACCCATGTTTTTCAAGCTCCAATCAAACTTTATTTTTTACAGTAGCTATTATAGTCCGAAACAAAGATAATGTATAAGATATAATAAATATTTAATTGATAAGTATAACTTATTGATTGTTCACAACTTAAAAGCATGCTATAATGTCTTATCACCGTCAGGGAGGTCAGCATGGAGCTTACGCAGTTAAAATACTTTTTTATTACGGCAGGCTATGAGCACATTACCAGGGCAGCGGAGGAGCTGCACATTGCCCAGCCTGCGCTGACACAGTCCATACACAGACTGGAGGAGGAGCTGGGAATCAAACTCTTCGAGCGGCATGGGCGGAATATTAAACTGAGCCCCTCGGGGCGTATCCTGCAAAAGCGGCTGTCTGTTATCTTCAGCGAACTGGACAGCGCCATCGCGGAAATGTGGGATGTGGCAGGCATCCGGCATAAGACCCTGCGGCTGAATGTTATGGCCGCCTCCAAGGTGGTTACGGATATTATCATTGCCTATAAAAAGAAGGTGGCCGATGTGAATTTTCAGCTTACCCAGGAGGCGGGCAGCGAAGACTGCGATATTCTTGTTTCTGCTTTTTCCGGTGATGGGGGTAAAATGTACACTGCGGATCAGGTACCTTTTACCGAGAAAATTTATCTGGTGGTTCCTGTACAGTCCCGGTACGGAAGCCTGAACCAGATTGCGCTTTCCGATGTAAAAAATGAGAAATTTATCAGTCTGGCGGGCTCGCGGCCCTTCCGCAATATCTGTGACGAGTATTGTAAGGCGGCGGGCTTCGAAGCGAAGGTGATCTTTGAAAGCGACAGCCCCGACGCCGTAAGAGATCTGATCGGCGCGGGGCTGGGAGTGGGCTTCTGGCCTCAGTATGCCTGGGGGCCTGTTTCCGGTAAAAATGTAGTCATGCTGCCCATATCCGAACCGGACTGCAAGCGCAGCATTGTAATTACCAAGGGTCGGTCCTATGAAAATAACGGACTTTCCGACGATTTCTACAGCTTTATACTGGAGTATTTTCACCGTCTGGCGCATCCATTGCCTTAAGATGCTCCATGAATTCTTCTCCGGTGATGTTCTCCTTCTCATAGAGGATCTGGGCCAGCGCATCCAGACGGGAACGGTTCTCCTCAAGCAGGGTATAAGCTCTGTTGTAGCACTGGGATATGATCTTCATAATCTCTTTGTCAATGCGTGCCGCTGTTTCTTCGGAATAGGAGCCCTTTACATTGTCTGAAAGATAGACATTGGTCTTTTTCTCCAGATTAATAAAGCCGAATTCCTCGCTCATGCCGAATTGGGTTACCATTTCCCGGGCGATTTCCGTTGCCCGTTCAATATCGTTTGCGGCTCCTGTGGTGATGGAGCCGAATACCAGCTGCTCGGAAGCTCTTCCGCCTGCCAATACGCAGATCGTTTCCAGGGCCTCTTCCTTGCTCACCAGGTTTTTTTCTTCCTTTGCCACCTGCATGGTATAGCCCAGAGCTCCGTTTGTTCGGGGAATAATGGTAATTTTATGCACAGGTTCTGTGTTGGAAAGTCTGGCGGATACAAGGGCATGACCGATTTCATGGTATGCGACAATGCGCTTTTCTTTATCGGAGAGCACCTTGCTCTTGCGCTCTTCCCCGGCAAGGATTACCTCAACAGCGGCCTCCAGATTGCTCTGGGAAACCTTATCCTTCTTCTCGCGGACAGCTCTCAGAGCGGCCTCGTTGATAATATTTTCCAGATCTGCGCCGGAAGCGCCGGGCGTCTGTCTTGCAATGACATCCAGATCGATATCCGCTTCCATGGAGACATGCTTTGCATGGACTCTCAGAATTGCCACACGGCCCTCCTGATCGGGCAGGTCAACTGTGATACGGCGGTCAAATCTTCCCGGACGAAGCAGGGCCTTGTCCAATACCTCCGGCCTGTTTGTGGCGGCCAGTATTACGACACCCTTGGAGGAGTCGAAGCCGTCCATTTCGGAAAGCAGCTGATTCAGCGTCTGTTCCCTCTCATCGTTTCCGCCCAGCATGTTATCTCTGCTCTTGCCGATTGCGTCAATTTCATCAATAAATACAATACAGGGGGCGTTTGCCACAGCCTGCTTGAACAGATCCCTGACACGGGCAGCGCCCATACCCACAAACATTTCTACAAACTCAGAACCTGACAGAGAGAAGAAGGGTACTTTGGCTTCTCCCGCAACTGCCTTGGCAAGCAGTGTCTTACCGGTTCCCGGAGGGCCTACCAGCAGTGCGCCCTTGGGAAGCTTGGCGCCAATGGCAGTATATTTCGCCGGAAAATTCAAGAAGTCTATGATCTCTACCAGAGCCTGCTTGGCTTCATCCTGACCTGCTACATCTGCAAAGGTCTTGCCTGTGGACTTCTCCGCATACAGCTTGCTGGTATTCTTTCCGAAGGACATGACACCTCCGCCCATTTTTTTGGTCATGTTCTTCATCAGGAAGAATATGATACCGCCGGTCAGCAGTGTAGGCAGAATAATGTAAAGAAGTGCCTCTGTAAACGTGCTGTCACTTTGAATCGGGGAGCCATATTTTACGCCGGCCTTCTCCAGGTCCTCTACAATCGTAGTGTCTGACAGCAGCAGACGGCCTGTTTTGTAGTATTTTTTGGCATAGCTGTCACTTTGCGCCTTGGGCTTGATGGTGATCTGATAGGCATCTACCTCTATTTCTTCAATTTCACCGGCAGCCAGCATATCCCGAAATTTATCATATGTGATCTCCTCTACCGAAGGCGCGGTAAGGGAAGGTATAATCACAAAATAAAAAAGGGCCATTATTACGGCTATGATAATAGGGTAAAAGTATATGGTCTTTTTATTTTTCATCTAAATAAACCTCTTTCTGAAATTGTGACGGTTGTTTCCAAACGACACAACTATTTTACCACCCAAACAGCCCTGTGGCAAATGCCGCTTACGGGGCGGCAGAGGGGCGGAACTGCATAGAGAAAGAGGCAGCTTCAAAAGTTCCGGGAAGAATCTTTGAAACGGCCTCCGCTTCTGAGTTACCCTGTTTATTTTACTGCTTCAAAGGCAGCGTCTAATGCGGCGATCAGATCCTCTGCTTTTTCGATTCCGATGGAGAGCCTGACGGTATTCGGCCGGATGCCCTGATCGGTCAGCTCTTCCTCGGTCAACTGGGAATGAGTTGTGCTGGCAGGATGGATTACCAGAGATTTTACATCCGCGACATTTGCAAGAAGAGAGAAGATTGCCAGATTATCGATAAACTTCTTTGCTGTCTCGGCATCGCCCTTGATTTCAAAGGTGAAGATCGAACCGCCGCCATTGGGGAAATATTTTTGATAGAGTTTATGGCTGGGCTCACTGGGGAGCGACGGGTGATGTACCGCCTCAACCTGGGGATGCTTTGAAAGATAGTCTACGATTCTAAGCGCGTTGGATACATGGCGTTCCACACGAAGAGACAAAGTTTCCAATCCCTGCAGGAATATGAATGCATGGAACGGAGAGAGTGTGGCGCCGGTGTCACGGAGCAGGATGGCGCGGATGTAAGTAACAAAGGCTGCCTTGCCGGCCGCATCTGTAAAGGACACGCCGTGGTAGCTGGGATTGGCGTCCGATATCCACGGATATTTTCCGGAGGCTTTCCAGTCGAAATTGCCGCTGTCAATAATAACGCCGCCGATTGCAGTACCGTGACCGCCTATAAATTTGGTTGCGGAGTGTATTACAATATCTGCGCCGTATTCGATCGGACGAACCAGATAAGGGGTTGCAAAGGTAGAGTCTACAACAAGGGGAAGGTTGTGTTTGTGGGCGATTTTCGCAACTGCTTCCAGATCAATGATGTTGGAATTGGGATTCCCCAGTGTTTCAACAAAAATTGCCTTTGTGTTATCCCGGATTGCCGCTTCAAAGGAGCCTTCAATCTCCGGATCGACAAAGGTGGTAGTAATTCCCGATGTTACAGGAAGGGTATGGGCAAGCAGATTATATGTGCCGCCGTAAATAGTCTTTGATGCAACAATGTGCTCTCCGCTTTTTGCCAGGGCCGCGAAGGTGTAATTGATGGCGGCTGCCCCTGAGGCTACAGCCAGAGCAGCGACGCCGCCCTCAAGGGATGCAATGCGCTGTTCAAAAATATCTTCGGTAGGATTGGTAAGCCTGCCGTAGATGTTGCCCGCGTCACGGAGTCCGAAACGGTCTGCTGCGTGCTGTGCATTATGGAATACATAGGATGTGGTTGCATAAATCGGAACCGCTCTTGCGTCCGTTACGGGATCTGCCTGTTCCTGTCCGATATGTAATTGACGGGTTTCAAAGCCCCAGTTTTTTGAATCTTTAATATTTGCCATTTTGATTACCTCCTGTTTTCTTGTTCGGCTCCATTTTATTACGGCGCCCGGGCTCTGTCCAATATTTAAAACCAATGCGCGGTTATAGATTTAACCTATATATTATATAGGTTTTGAAAAAAGAAAAACAGACCCGTGCTCCGGGCCTACTGTTCTGTTTCAAGTCCGAGGTATTTCCTGATCTCGTTGATATAAAGCTCTCCCATTTTGCTGCGTATGGTATTCTTGCGGAAAATATATCCTATTTCCATAATGCTGCCCTGGGCGTGATTGCTGTCATGAAATGGAACCGCAACGTAATCCGTTCCGTTCAGCTCTTCGCATATGATACCGGAACAGAGCGTATATCCGTTCAGACCTACCATTAAATTCAGCATTGTTGCGCGGTCATTTGCTTTGATAATCTGGGGATACTCGTATTCAGAAAGGATCTCTTC
>CBCSVZ010000036.1:0-7116 GCA_965143695.1 uncultured Oscillospiraceae bacterium | reverse complement strand
CTGCTCATATTCATGGATATCAAAGATATCGGTCATAACATGGTATACACCGCTGGTATCAATACAGGGTCTTGTAGGATCTGCCGCCTTTGTAATGAGGTAAATATTCTTTAAGATATCGTTGTTCTGCGCCCTGCCCCTGTAATCCCAGGTTTCATTAAAAGGACACCAGCCTACAATTGCAGGATGGTTGAAATCTCTCTCGATTTCTTCCAGCCACTCAGGGATATAAGCGGCCATAATATTAAAATCAGAAATATCGGTCCCCCAGTTCCCGTATTCATCCCACACGATATAACCCATACGGTCGCAGTGGTACAAAAATCTGGGTTCAAATGTTTTCTCGTGAAGTCTTGCTCCGTTGAACCCCGCGTCCATGGAGATCTGAATATCCCGGATAAGGGCTTCTTCCGAAGGGGCCTTGTAGATTCCCTCCGGGTAAAATCCCTGGTCAAGCACCAGTCTTTGAAATACCGGTTTTTCATTGATAAGGAACCGCAACCCGTCCAGTCTTACGGAGCGAAGACCGAAATAGGATTGAATTTGATCCTGCCCGAAAGTAATTTCAACATCGTACAGTCTGCCGCAGCCTACCTCCCAGAGATGGGTCTCCGCCAGATCCATATGCAGATTTGCCGTACCGGAAGCTTCCTGCGAAATCTCTCCCATCAGCTTTCCTTTGTAAAATGCCTTTACCCTCAGGACGTCTCTTCCCTTCAGCTCTGCCTGGATATTGACGCTGCCGTTAATATCGGGGAAGAACTTAATCCCCTGCACCCGCGTTTCAGGCACAAACTCCAGCCAGACAGTCTGCCATATTCCGGTTGTCCGGGTATAGTCGCAGCCGGCGGAATAGAAATTCTCAGACTGCTTTCCCCTTGCCTGCATGGGGCTTCTGGTATCGTCTTCCGCATATATGACGATTCGGTTGCTGCCCTCATGCAAGGATTTTGTAATATCCATAATGACAGGTGTATATCCGCCTCTGTGAAGCCCTATTTCCTCTCCGTTGACATAAACACCTGTCAGATAGTCGCAGGCGCCGATATGTAAAATCACATTATATGCCAGCTGTTCTCTGCTGAGCTCTATATCTTTTCTGTACCAGCAGGCATTGATAAAATCCCTGTGCTGAATACCGGACAGCTTGCTTTCCGGACAGAAAGGAACAGTAATTTTCTCCTTAAAATGTCTGTCCTCTTTCTGGTAGCCCTTGTGCAGACCGCTCCTGGACTGGTCCAGTTCAAATTCCCACTCTCCGTTCAGATTGATCCAGTTATTTCTCTGAAACTGCGGATTCGGATGTTCCCCTCTCGGTATCATAATTGTACTCCTCTACATATTAATTAATATTGATATTTATCTTTACCAATATAAATACCACATTAAGAGCTGTATTTCAAGCGGGTGTCTGAAAATAAATTTCGAAAATAAATTCACAAATTCCCTATTGACAGAGCACCCGTGCTTATGTATAATATCATCCGTCACATTGAGTTGACAAGAGATGCGGGTGTAGTTCAATGGTAGAACATCAGCCTTCCAAGCTGATTGTGAGGGTTCGATTCCCTTCACCCGCTCCATTTTTGTGCCTGTAGCTCAGTTGGATAGAGCAACGGCCTTCTAAGCCGTCGGTCGGGGGTTCGAATCCCTTCAGGTACGCCACATTTTGTTTGAAAACTCCGATCTCATCGGAGTTTTCCGTTTTTTGATGCAAAGTTCCTGTATAAATTTTTTATAATTGAATGTGTAATAGGATTGGAACCGGAAAGGAAGAACGCCCTATGTCCATCGGCAAATACATCACAGCTTATCGCTCCCCGATCGGCCCTATGACCCTGGCCAGTGACGGCACCGCCCTGACGGGTCTGTGGCTGGACGGACAGAAATATTTCGGATCGACCCTTGCACCAAAAGTCTGCTGCAAGGAACTGGAGGTCTTTGGGGAAACGGTCAAATGGCTGGATCTCTATTTTACCGGAAGGCAACCGGATTTTACCCCGCCCCTGCGCACAGAGGGCAGCGACTTTCGCAAAGGCGTCTGGGAAATACTCCGCAGTGTTCCCTACGGCAAGACGGTCACATACGGCCAGATCGCCGGGCAGCTGGAACAGGAAACAGGGAAGAGCGTTTCCGCCCAGGCGGTCGGCGGTGCGGTAGGCCATAATCCCCTCATGCTGATCATCCCCTGCCACAGAGTCATAGGCGCCCACGGCAATCTGACCGGCTACGCAGGGGGAATTGACAAAAAAATGTGGTTATTACAGCAGGAAGGAATCTTTCTGCCCTCCAAAAAATAATTTTTGTGCTACAATGTTATATAAAATATTTTTCAGGAGGCTTTCCCGTGAGCAGCTTTGTGGAATTTCAGAATGTAAAAAAGATCTATAAAATGGGCGAGGTCTCTATAGAAGCCCTGCGCGGCGTATCCTTTCAAATTGAAAAAGGGGAAATCTGCGTTATTGTAGGAGCCTCCGGCGCCGGCAAAACCACACTGCTGAACATATTGGGAGGCATGGACACGCTTTCAGAGGGTTCTGTGACGCTGGACGGTCAGGAGATATCCGCCTACAGCAAAAAGCAACTGATCGCTTACCGGCGGTATGATGTCGGCTTTGTCTTTCAATTTTACAACCTGATCCAAAATCTGACCGCCCTGGAAAATGTGGAGCTGGCCGCCCAGATCTGTAAGGCTCCTCTGGAGGCCATGACAGTACTGAAAGAAGTGGGCCTGGAAGACCGCGCGCAAAATTTCCCGGCACAGCTCTCCGGCGGAGAGCAGCAGCGGGTAGCCATTGCAAGGGCACTGGCCAAAAATCCCAAGCTTCTGCTCTGCGACGAGCCTACGGGAGCGTTGGACTACAATACCGGCAAAGCAATCCTGAAGCTGTTGCAGGACACCTGCCGGCGGAACGGCATGACCGTTGTCATTATAACCCACAACCAGGCTCTGACCCCTATGGCGGACCGGATTATTACGATCAAAAACGGCAAAATCGATTCCATGCGCAAAAACGACAACATTGTTCCTGTGGAAAAGATTGAATGGTGACCGGACATGCTGAAGAAAAGTACGCTTAGAGAAATCAAACACAGTTTAGGACGTTACCTGGCCATATTGGCCATTGTAGCGCTGGGCGTGGGCTTTTTTTCGGGGCTGAAAGTTTCCAAAACCGCAATGGTGACCACCGGCGATCAATATTTGAAAGAAGCAAACTTTTTTGATTACCGTCTGCTCTGCTCTCTGGGGTTCACCGAAGAGGATGTGGAAGCCATATCCGCCGACGGTTCGATCGTAACGGCAGAAGGAGCCAAATGGGCAGACGCGCCGGTCACGCAAAAGGACGGCACAGACATAGCCCTGCGTATCCATTCTATAACAGATGACATAAACACCCTTACCCTTACAGAAGGCCGTATGCCTGAAAAGAGCAATGAATGCGCAGCGGATTCCCGGTACTATACCCGGGAGGACATCGGCAGCACCCTTGTGCTCTCAGAAGAAAACAGCGAGGACAGCACCGAACATTTTACCGAAAAAAGCTTTACTATCGTCGGTCTGGTACAGTCGCCCTATTATATGAACTATGAGCGGGGTACCACCTCTATCGGAAACGGAACCCTGGGAGGCTTTCTCTATGTACCGGAGTCTGCTTTCAGCGATGAATACTATTCGGAGATTTTTGTAACCCTGGGGCGTCCCGGTAAAATCTATTCCCAGACCTATACGGATGCCCTTGACGCCGCAAAGGACAGGGTTACCGCCCTTTGTGAAGAACGGGGTCAGGCCCGGTATCAGGACATTCTGGCAGAAGCAGAGGGTAAAATCGCAGATGCCCGCCAGGAGCTTTCCCAGGCCCAGAAGGAATATGCAGACGAAAAGGCCAAAGCCGAAGCAGAGCTGGCAGATGCCGCCCAAAAGCTCGCAGAGGCGCAGGCGGAGATTGACAAAAGCCGAAAAGAGCTGGATACGACGGAAAGCCGGTTGCAATCCGGCCAACAGCAATGGGAGAGCGGACAGAAGGAACTGACAAAGGCCGCTTCCTCTTTGGAAGAGCACCGGGCAGCTGCCGTCGCACTATTGGATCAAAAGGAAAAAGAACTGCAATCCGCCGGATCTGCCATGACCCCGGAGGCATTGAAGCAGGCACTGGAAGCCCTCTCCGCAGAAAGGGCCGAAGCCCAGAAGCAGTATGAGGCCGGGAAGCTGGAAATCCAACAGAAGCAGGCAGAACTGGATGCCTCTCAGGAAGAGCTCGCCCGGGGATACAGTCAGTTGGAACAGGGCCGGCGCCAATTAGATGCAGCGCAGGAGGAATTGGACGGTAAAAAGGCAGAATATGAAAGCTCAAAAAAAGAAGCGGAGGAAAAGTTTGCTCAGGCAGAGAAAAAGATAAAAGATGCCGAAGCAGAACTGGCGCTGGCAGAAGAGGATGTGTCCGCAATCGAAGAGCCCACCTGCTATACCCTCTCCCGGAACACCAATGTAGGCTATGCCTGCTTTGAAAATGATTCCAATATCGTAGAAGGTATCGCCAATGTATTTCCCGTATTTTTCTTTTTGGTGGCCGCGCTGGTCTGCATGACTACGATGAATCGCATGATTGATGAACAGCGAACACAAATAGGCGTCCTGAAAGCCCTTGGCTACAGCAAGGCCGCCATCATGTCCAAATACATATTCTACTCCGGAAGCGCCGCACTCATCGGATGTATCACCGGTTTTCTGGCCGGATCCTACCTGTTCCCTCAGGTGATTTGGAAGGCCTATGGGATCATGTACGGGTTTGCCCCGCTGAAATTTGTGTTTGATGTTCCCCTGGCCTTGATTTCTCTGGCGGTTTCTCTGGTATGCTCCGCAGGCGTTACCTGGCTCTCCTGCAGCCGGGAGCTTTCGGAAGCCCCTGCTCAGCTGATCAGGCCCAAATCGCCGAAGGCCGGCAAACGCATTTTACTGGAACGCATTCCATGGATCTGGAAACACCTTAAATTTCTCCAAAAGGTCTCTATCAGAAATATGTTCCGCTATAAAAAGCGGCTCTTTATGATGATACTGGGCATCGGCGGCTGTACTGCCCTGCTGCTGACAGGCTTCGGCATCCGGGATTCCATACAGGATATTGCCGCTCTGCAATATACGGAAATACAGCACTACGATTACGAGGTCACTTTGAAAGAGCCCCTGACGGAAGAAAGCCTGCGAGATTTTCAGGAAGAATGCAGCACTTCCATAGACAGTCTGCTACCGGTATCCCAGCAAAAAGTCGATCTGCAATGGGACAATACCGCAAAATCCGTCACTATGATGATACCGGAAGACACCGGGGATTTTACGGACTTTGTAAGCCTGCACAGAGGAAAGAAGTCTATCCCCTACCCGGGTCCGGGAGAAGCGGTCATCAATAAAGGGCTGGCTGAAGAATTTGACATTGAGACAGGAGATACGCTTACCTTTACGGACAGCGACATGCATACCTTTACGCTGACGGTCACCGGGATCTTTGACAACTATGTGTACAACTATGTATATATATCAGCGGACACCTATCAGGCCCAGACCGGTACTCTGCCGGAATACAAATACGCCTTTGTAAAAGCGCCCTCCGGAGCAGACGTTCATCAGGGCAGCGCACTTTTGATGAGCAGTGAACAGGTCAGTAATGTTACTGTATCTCAGGATATTATGGACCGGATCGGAAATATGATGTCCAGTCTGGACTATATCGTGGTATTTATTACCCTCTCCGCTGCGGCGCTGGCCTTTATTGTGCTCTACAATCTTACGAACATCAATATCACGGAGCGCACCCGGGAGATCGCTACAGTAAAGGTCCTGGGCTTCAACGGCAAGGAAACCGCCTCCTATGTATTCCGGGAAAATGTACTGCTCACCCTGATGGGCTCTGTTGCCGGACTGGGGTTGGGCATCTGGCTTCACGCCTTTGTTATCAGCCAGATTAAAATCGATCTTGTGACCTTCAATATAAGAATCCTGCCCATAAGTTATGTGCTGGCTGTGGCCCTGACACTGGCCTTTGCCGGGCTCGTAAACTTCCTGATGTATTTTAAGACGGAATGCATCAATATGGCGGAGGCCCTGAAATCCATCGAGTAAGGAATCCTACTGTTTCCGGGCCGTCTTATATTCATCATTGTCCCGGAAATAGGGACATTCCCGATACTGCCCCGCTGTGTAACGGGCGTATTCGTCCTCGTCCAGCTCCATGGTGCATTGGTATTCTTCGTAGTCTTCGTCGTATTCATAATAAACGCAGCATTCACAGTTGGTCTTCATTTTACGCCGGATCCCTCTCTTTCTTACGGTAAAATGCACTGCTATTTTACAACAAACGCTTCTCAAAAGAAAGCCGCCGTGGTATAATTTTTATAAATTTTTATAAGGATTGGAGATTCCAACATGAAAGACTTAAATACACTGATCAAGCCCGGCACCTTCGGCGACGGCGCCTATGCGGATACCCGCCGGGAAGAATTCGATATCAAAAACGGAACCATTTATGTCAATGAAATCCCTGTGGACATCTGTTTTATCGGAGACTCTATCACCCACTTCTGGGAGCTGAACGCCTTCTTCCACCAATACGGCTTTGTGATCAACCGGGGAATCGGCGGCGACGTGGCGCAGATACTGGCAAAACGCTTTGCGGCGGATGTCCTGCAGCTGAAGCCCCGGGTATGCGTGGTGCTGATAGGCATCAACAACATGTGGCCTCTGAAAGAGATCGAGGACAAAAATTCTCAGGAATTTTGGGATAAAGAAAAGGAGATCTTTGATGTAATCATTGACAGCTATCTCAGCATTATGGAACAGGCAGAGAAAGCCGGACAGGCTTTGATTTTCTGCAACATTCTCCCCTGCGTGTGGCCCCCGGAGGTAAACACGCTGGTATTTAAGGTGAATGCCCGGCTGGCAGAGCTCTGTGCAGAGCGTAAAATCCCCCTGGTGGACTACCATTCCGCTATTCTGGGGCCGGACGAATTCTCTATCAACTGGGAATACACCGGAGACGGGACCCATCCCAACGGCGCCGGATACGCAGTAATGGCAGAGCTGCTGAAGCCGGAGCTGGATAAGATATTGGGGTAAACGGTACC
>CBCSVZ010000035.1:0-7245 GCA_965143695.1 uncultured Oscillospiraceae bacterium | reverse complement strand
AGTGCCGCAGCATCGCTTTTTTCGCCATGGGGACTGACCCCTGTCCGGTTTGACAAATTTTCTTCTTTATTATATTATGTGCGTTGGATTTTTTATAGATATATAAAGTGAGGAGCATTTACAAAAGTGGAAATTCGAGAGGATATCAGAAACATTGCAATCATAGCCCATGTTGACCATGGTAAGACCACGCTGGTGGACGGTCTGCTGCGGCAGAGCGGTACCTTCCGGGACAACGAAGTGGTGGAGGAACGGGTCATGGATTCCAATGACCTGGAAAGAGAACGCGGTATTACAATACTCTCAAAAAACACTGCACTGAAATATAAAAATTTTACCATAAACATTGTGGACACCCCCGGCCATGCGGACTTCGGCGGCGAGGTGGAGCGCGTACTGGGAATGGTAGACGGCGTGCTACTGTTGGTGGATGCCTTTGAAGGCCCTATGCCGCAGACTCGTTTTGTGCTCACCAAAGCCCTGGCCATGAAGCTCAAGCCTATTGTCGTAATCAACAAAATTGACCGGCCCGGCGCCCGCCCTCTTCAGGTTCTGGATGATGTGCTGGAGCTGTTTATGGATTTGGGCGCAGATGATGACCAGTTGGATTTTCCGGTGGTATACGCCTCCTCCCGGGACGGCTATGCAAGCTATGACCCGGAAGCCAAGGACAGTAAAGATCTGCAGCCTCTGTTTGATATGATAATTGATAAGATTCCCGCGCCGGAAGTGGATCTGGACGCCCCCTACCGGGCTTTGATCTCCAATATAACCGCTGACGAGTATGTGGGGCGTATTGCAGTTTCCCGGCTGGACAGAGGCGTGCTCAAGGCCGGAACCCAAACCGTAGTATGCACCTCTGACGGCAAGACCCATACAGGTAAAATAAGCTACCTTTACAAATTCAGCGGTTTGAAAAAGGTCCCCGTTGAGGAAGTACAGGCAGGTGATATCTTTGTCATGTCCGGACTTGCGGATATTAACATCGGAGAAACCGTATGTGCCCCCGAATGCCCCGATCCCATACCCTTTGTAAATATTGACGAGCCCACCCTGACAATGAACTTTTCCGTAAATAACAGTCCTTTTGCGGGAACAGAAGGCGACTTTGTCACATCCAGACATATCAGGGACAGACTCTATAAAGAACTGGAGACGAATGTCAGTCTCAGAGTTGAGGATACCGAAAATCCTGACACCCTCAAGGTTTCCGGCCGAGGTGAACTGCACCTCTCCATCTTAATTGAAACCATGCGGCGGCAGGGCTATGAGTTTCAGGTGTCCAGACCCAGAGTTATCACAAAGAAAATTGACGGAAAGCTCATGGAGCCAATGGAACTGCTCACCATTGACACCCCGGAAGATACCGTTGGTATCGTAATCGAGAAAATCGGTATCCGAAAAGGCGAGATGCGAAATATGCACGCCGCCTTGGAAGGATATGTACGCCTGGAATTCCGTATTCCCGCCAGGGGGCTGATCGGATACAGGAACGAGTTTTTGACGGATACCAGGGGAAATGGTATAATGAATCATATCTTTGATGGATTTGATGAGTACAAAGGCGACATTGCTTCCAGACAAAGAGGCTCTATGGTTGCATGGGAACAGGGAGAAGCCGTTTCCTACGGACTTTATAACGCTCAGGAAAGAGGGCGGCTTTTTATCGGCCCCGGCACGAAGGTTTATGAAGGTATGATTGTAGGAGAATGTTCCCGCAATGAAGACATAACAATAAATGTGTGCAAGAAAAAGCACATCACAAATATACGGGCATCCGGTTCAGACGAAGCCCTGAGACTGACCCCGCCGGTTGTACTCAGTCTGGAGCAGGCGCTGGAGTTTATATCCGATGACGAGTTGGTGGAAATAACACCGAAAAGCATCCGGCTCAGAAAGAAGATTTTAAACACAGAGCTCCGTGCCAAAGCCGATGCCGCAAAGCGTAAGAAGGCCACAGAATAACATTTTACCAAGAAGGTGAGATCGTTATATGGAGAACGATAACAAAAAGAAAAGCATAAAGGACGTAAAATTAGCTCCTACGAAAGGAGTACGCCGTCCCGGAGCCTCCAGAACAGAGAATGCCCCGGCGCAGGGCAATCAGCCGGCGTCTTTCCGGCGTGCGGCAGCCCCCAGGCAGAAGAAGTCCTCCGGCCGCGGCAGTTCTTCCCAGCAAAAAAATGCCAGAACCTCTCCACGCTTTTTGTCGAAAGATGAAGACCTTGAGGTCGTTGTTTCTGCCAGGAAGGCCGTAGCACCTAAAGATGCAGAAGATGACGACATCTTCGCTCCTAAAGCTCCTATTACAGCCTCATCCAAGCTGTCCCTTCGACACAAACGCCCAGGCGCTTCCCGCATCAAGAACACCGGAAGCACTCCAAAAGTGCTGATCATCATATTGCTCCTGATCGGAATTGTATTTTTCTCCAGTTTCGTATCCTATACTTATCTTGTAGATAAATACAACAACCCCATCAATCTGGAATCCATTGTGATCGACCCGGAAAGCGCTGTTTCTTTTAAAATAGAAAAAGGCGCGACTACCTCCGATATCGCCAAATCTCTGAAAGAGCAGAACCTGATTTCCAACGGCACAATTTACAGGTTCCTTTCCAAATTTAACGGCTATGACGGAAATTACAAGGCCGGCACCTATACCCTGTGCAGCGGACTGAACTATGAAGAAATCATGGTCATACTGACCAGCAATCCGGAAAGTGTCAAGATAACCATTCCGGAGGGCTTTACTACCAAACAGATTGCCAACCGTCTGGAAGCAAACGGCGTATGTACTGCCGCAGAATTTCTGAAGGCTGTGGAAAATCAGGATTTGTCCTCATATAGCTTTATAACAAACCATGAGAACAGAGATCACAGGCTGGACGGTTACCTGTTCCCGGATACCTATGAATTTGACATTGACGCCAGCCCCGATACGATTATATATAAAATGCTGAACCGTTTTAACGAAATCTATAAACCGGACTACTATACAAAGGCAGAGGAAATCGGACTCACCCAGGACCAGGTAATCATACTGGCCTCTCTGGTAGAGAAAGAAGCGAAGCTATCCTCTGAACGTCCTATGATTGCAGGCGTCTTTATGAACAGGCTGCACAGCAAATATTTGACAAAGCTACAGTCCTGTGCCACTATACGGTATGTCTATGCAAAGCTCTACGGAGAAACACTTGAAAATGTTACGGTTGAAAACACTTCTGTGGAGGACTTGTACAACACCTATGAATATGCCGGTTTGCCCCCGGGACCGATCTGTAACCCCGGTGCAGAAGCAATTGAGGCCGTTCTGAACTATACCCATCACAATTATTATTATTTTGTAGCCAGAACAGATGGCTCTAACGCTCATATATTCTCCGAAACCTTTGAAGAACATGTGGCGGCGAAAGGATTTTAGCCATGGAGCCGTATATACAAAAGCTTTTACAGGACCAAGATCCTTTTTTGGTCAATCTGCGGGCAGAGGCTCAGTTGCATCATGTTCCCATTGTCCGGGAGGATACCGCAGCCTTGCTTCGTTTTCTGGTAAAATACCACAAACCCTCCTGCATTTTGGAAGCAGGAACGGCCATAGGCTTTTCTTCTATTCTCATGGCAAAATGCAGTGAAAATCCGTCCCTGCACATTGATACGGTTGAAATTGATCCGGACACTGCCGCCGCCGCCCGAAAAAACATACAGGCGGCAGGGTATTCCCGGAACATACGCGTGATTCTGGGAGATGCCGGCGAGGTACTCAGCTGTCTTACGGGCTGCTACGACATGATTTTTGTAGACAGCGCCAAAAGCCAATACCTCCATATGTATGACGATCTCAAACGGCTGCTGAAACCGGGTGGGCTTCTGATCTGCGACAATGTCATTTTCTACGGTAAAATATTCGATATTCCCGAGGAGGCACCTCACAAACACAGAACCATCATAACCAATATGAGAAACTTTCTGGAGACGCTGTTTCAGGATGAGGATTATACCAGCACCCTGCTTGAAATCGGCGACGGCGTCACACTCAGCCATTTGAAACAAAAAAAGACCGGAGACTGCGCATCCGGTCATTTACGGTAATCTTTTTATTCTTTTAAAACACCTGCATCGATCCATTCCTGTCTGGCCGATGGGTCGAGGAAATGTATGTACATATAGCTTTCGCCTCCGTTGGCCTCGCAAACAATTTCCCCTCCGACTTTTTTCATGAATTTCTGGAAAGCCAAATTGTTTTGCTTAGTAACCCCACCATAGGTTCTGATGGGAAAAGGCGCTCTCTGAAGCATAATCGCTTCCCCTTTTTTATAGAGATTGTATGCAATGTGTTCCGGGGTGCTGCGGTATGCGGGATCGACACATTGGGAAAGGGCAACGGCATCCCGCTGGGGTTTGTCATCCTTTTTCTTTTTTACAAATTTATCTTTGACTCTTCCAAAGCATCTCGAAAGCGCATTCTTATTGCATTTCAAGCATAACACCAGCAGCCTCTTTACAAGGGTCTTTCGGTTATGTTTCTCAAAATTTTCCTTGGCCTTGCTGTTGCGGTAATGCCCCATATAGAAGCCAATCATTTGATGCTCTGTGTCAATATCAAGATCCTCGGCAACCACAAAAAAACAGCCTTCGTCAATAAATTCTTTATAATATGCCGCGAGCATGTCCTCGCCTAAGCTGGTCAGGAAATATCCTTCAAAATTTTCCTTGTGCAGTCTTACAATCTCCGGAAGATCTTCTAATGTAGCTTCACGATAAACAATATTCATGGTATCCAACCCTCTCATCAGTAACTTTTTATATTATAAAACGGCAGTAAAGAATCTGTCAACTTTATTTGATATTTTACCGGTGTGTCAGTAATTCCGTTTAGGCTGCAGTATAATAAAGTCCTTTCCTGTTCTCCGAGGATTCGCCCCGGTCATAAGAAGAACAGCGTTTAGCGTTTAATGGCCGTTGTCTCGTAACATAATAATGCGGCATCCTGACGGGTAAAAAAGTCCTTCGCCGTAATTTCCGTTAGTGTATCTGTGTAAGCCTCGACATTAATAAGCGCCGGCGCCTTATCCAGATCCAATACCCAATACAAATTACCTGAGCATCGCAGAAACCACAGGTTTTGGGATTTGGAAAGGTCAATATCCTGCAAAGAGCAATTCCGGATGTCCAGCTGCTCTAACAGCGGGAGTGCACCAAAGTCAAAAACAGTCAATCTGGGATTCGCACTGACATTTAAATGTTTAATATTTTGGAGACTCCAGTAATCAATATGCGTCAGCGCCGCATTACTTGCCGCTAAATATTCCAACCGGGGCACCTGGGAAAAATCAGGGAAAGACCGGAATCTGGTATTGCTGATATCCAGGACCTTTAATGCCGGGCAGGGAGACAAATCAATTTCCTTTATTGAAGTGTTATTCATGTAAAATGCCTGCAAATTCGGGAAATTAGACAGGTCAAATTCCCTCACGCTGTTTTTACTGATATCCAATGATATGATGTGAGAAAAACAGTCCAAATCATTTCCAAAATCCCGGATTCCCAAATTGGAAAGATCCAGATCCAGTATCTTGGCAACGTCCCTCTCCAATACCTCTGTGTTCAGATTATAGTCATCATACATGCCCGTGGTATCCTGGCTCTTCAAAAGCTCAATAACACGCTTTTTAATAAGGGTATTTTCAAATTCTACGCCGTGTGTTACGCTCATCACATTCAGGTATCCGGTGAAAACGATATCCCGCTTAAATCCCAGATTTCCGGAATACTCCGCACCGATAAGCTGTCCGTAAACATATGTATTGTCACAGGTGATTTTAGCCTTGGGTGCCAGTAAGGTTCCGGTAACAATGGCATCCTTTAAAATTACCTCGTCCGCCTCATAACAGTTTATGATCACACGGGAGGCGTAAATGCCCTGTTCTTCTCTTACCAGGATATAGTAATCGGTCAAATCTATTATTTTACCCGCAACATTAATGACAACATAAAAATCCTCATGCTCGGAATTGATCCACATGTGGCGAAAGCTCCGCAAATCATAACCCTCGCCGCAAAGGTTTGCACTGTCTATATTGTAAACCATATATTCTTTCGCTTCTTTGGGGATAAAATACAAGCCCTGGTCATCGGGATTCTCTGCTTTTTTATTCCACTCTGTATCTGTGGTCTGGAGCATGCAAAGCTCATCGGAGAGCAGACGCATATCCTGCACGTCGGGAATCTCCTTGGGCGTGGGGAACGGTGTAGGCGACGGAGTGGAAGAAACTGCCGAAGTAGAAGCAGTCGGAATTCCTTCCGCCCTTGAAATTCTCCAGGATGTATTTATAAAAGCAATCAGCGATATCAGAATGGCAATACCGCATATAATAAACATCATGATACTGGGAGCTAAGAAAATGTTCTTGCTCCCTTTGGCGTCTTTTTGTTTCTTATTTTTTTCTGTCTTTTTGGGCGGCTTTGAACTGGCCACACTCCCTTGGCGGGGTGTCGTTACCAAAGATTCCACCTTTTCTGCTCTTTTTTCATTCTTGCTATCACTTGCCATTTTAACAAAACACCTTCGGTTCATTGTACCATGCTAAAACAAATTTGTCCATGTCTGGCGGGCCTTTTGGGCAATATTCTCAAAAAAGTCCACTATTTTAAACCGAATCCGGACCTCTCCGGAATCAGGAGCATTTTCAATAACCGCATAAGTCTCATCGCTTAAATTTTCCTGCAGCTGCGCTCTTCCGCTGACGCTGACCGCAGTCGCTTCGGAATCCACAAAACACAACGGCGGGAACAGCACACACCACCAGTTCTGACCCTCTCCGCTGCCGATGGTGACCCGCACAGCGTTATAATTCCCCGTGGGCAGAGTAATGTCGCCGTAGCTCTTGATCGGAAAGTCGAAGGCTCCCACCTGTGCGGTCACGGGAAGCACACAGCCCTCCTGCTCAGCCCGCTGTTGGGCAACCTTCTGTATGTTCTCTATATTTGCCTGTAATATCCTATAGGATTCCTCCGCCGTATCGGCGTCCTTTAGAAGCCCTGCCGTATATTCCGCAACACTGTCCCTGACCTTCAGCTTCAGCGCCTGTGCCGCTTCGTCATCACTGTCTGCCACCACATGGAGCCGAACAATGTTTTCTTTCAAATCCTTCATTACACTGGCCGAATACAGGGCCAGCACCGCCGTAACAAACAGCGCCGCTGCAAACAGCCATGCCGCCCCGCGTAAAATATTATCTCTGTACC
>CBCSVZ010000034.1:0-7964 GCA_965143695.1 uncultured Oscillospiraceae bacterium | reverse complement strand
AGGGGTTATCTGCCGGCCTTTCTGCCTTTCAGAGCATTGATCAAAATATACAGGGCGATCAGCACGGCCACAGCGCCGCCCAGAATCAGATACATGACAGGCAGCTCCACCTTGTTTCCGAAGAAGTACAGATTACAGTCAATGGAATCCTTGATTCCCTCAATGACCTCTGCGGGGAAGCCCTGCTCTGCCATTTCCGCATATACACCCCGCAGTGCATGGTTTCGGATCAGCGAGGTGCCGTAGGTGCCGGGCAGAAAGGAAATCACCTTCTGCAGTCCTTCGGAGAACTGGGAGATGGGCATATAGGCGCCGCAGATAAAGCCATAGCCTGCGCTGATAACCGTACCCACCGCTGAGATCTGTCCCTGTGAGGAGAGGAAGAAGTTGATGATGCTGGACAGCGCCGTGCCGAACATTACCAGCAGGAAAACATCCAGCAGGAGCAGCAGCACATCTGCGGCGGATAAATACCAGCCTACCGATGCCACATAGGCAAGGCAGAGTCCGGTTGCCGCAAAGCAAATGATCAGCGTGGAAATCAGCGTTGCAAAATAGTAGCCCATAGAAAGCACGGAGGCTTTTACCGGGGTAATGGTCAAGTCGCGGATACTGCCGTTTACCTTGTCCTGTACCATCAGCATGTTGGAACAGAAGGCTACGGTCACACAGGATACGGCAAGCAGAGAGGAAATCAGCTGACCGCCCACACAGCCTTCAATCAGGGAATCGGGGATTTGGAGCATCTCCGGCAGCGAGGAGGTAAAGCTGCTGCGGTAAACATTGCTGAGAAAGGTGGAATACAGTACCAGCAGAATTGCCGGTGTGATCAGGGAGGTGAAAAACATCCCTTTGTCCTTAAAAAACAGCTTGGTGTTGCGTTTTACAAGTGCTTTCAGTTCTCTCATTGCTCTGTACCTCCCATTGGCTTCTTTCCTGTTACGGCAAGAAATACATCGTCCATCTTGCCTTTTGTAATTTCATAATCCTGAAATACTCCGGGATTTTCCACAATCAATTCCGTTGCCTTTGCTGTGTTCGGAACAGACAGACGGTAGGCATCCCTGATCGGCTCATATTCCACACCGAACCCTTTTACGGTTTCTTCGCTGACACCGTAAAGGGTAACAAAATCGCCGGTATAGGTATTCTTCAGCTCCAGAGGCGTACCCTCTGCGGCGATCTTTCCGCTGTCCAGGATCACCACATAGTCCGCGTCTGCCGCCTCCTCCATGTAATGGGTAGTGAGAAATACAGTCATCTTTTCGTTCCTTCGTAAATCGCTGATGACGTTCCACAGAATACTTCTGGTCTGCGGATCCAGGCCGGTGGTAGGTTCATCCAGAACAAGGATCTTCGGCCTGTGCAGCAGCGCCCGGGCAATATCAATGCGTCTGCGCTGCCCTCCGGAAAGCTTTCCTACGGTGCGTTTCAGCAGATCTTCGAAGTCAAGCAGCTTTGCCAATTCAGCCAGCCGTGTCCGGAAGGCCTCTCCCGAAATCCCGTACAGAGCGGCGCGGCTCTCCAGATTGTCCCGGACGGAGAGGGCTTTATCCAGTACGGAATTCTGGAACACGACGCCCAGCTCCAGTTTAATGCTGTCTGACCTGCCGTCCAGGTCCTTGCCGTCGATTATCACGCTGCCGCTGTCCTTTTTCAGTTGGCCGCACATGATATTGATGGTAGTGGATTTGCCCGCTCCGTTAACGCCCAGAAAGGCGAACAGCTCGCCTTCGTTTACGCGGAAGCTCAGATCCTGTACTGCCTTTACTGCACCGAAGCTTTTACACAGGTGCTTAATTTCAATAATTGTACTCATTTTTCAGGTTCTCCTTTTTTATTTTGTATGTAAAATTGCATATTTACAGGATTCCCGGTATTTTTTGTGCCCGTACTTTTTATCCCTTAGCATTCTGCTTCATCAGTGACAGAAATACTTCCGACAGCATGTCTCCCACTTCCTCTATCGTAAAAATGCAGGCTTTTTTTGCAAAGAGTACAGCGATCCCAAAGGCATAGACCGCCATGTGGTTGTATATTTTTCTGGCTGTGGGGTCATCCAGTCCCTGGGTCTTTTCAAGAACGGATAATATGACCGGCGCATTTTCGTCTGTGGCCGGCAGAAAATGGGGCAGATCTTCCGTGCCTTTTCCCGACATAAAGAGCAGCTGAAACAGCTCCGGCTCATTTTTTGCAAACAGGATATACTGTAACCCCGCGCCTTTGAATGCCGGTGTCTGTTCGAGTCCTTTGTTGATATATCCGGCGTACAGGGCTTTGGCAGCTTTGACTACCTCTTCCTGGACCTCCTCCATGCTTTCAAAGGCGGTGAAAATAGGCGCTGAAGAGGTGCCGAGCGCTTTCCCGAGCGACCGCGCGCTCAGGGCGTCTTTCCCATGTGCTCTCACAATATTTAATGCTGTATCAATTATTTGCTTTCTTGTAAATTTTGCCCGGGGCGGCATAGGCACATCTCCTTTAAATAACAAGTGTTTTATAACGACTGTTATAGTATAGAGCGAGGTCGGGCCCCTGTCAATAGGGGGCGGATAATTTCTTTTTCTGAATATAAAAAATGCCCTGTGCCGGACAGGAGCTGACATGGTCGCAGCGGCACAGGGCATTTTTTCGTTCTTAGTAGTTTTCTTTTCTTACTTCAAAATAGCTTTGGGGATGGTTGCATACAGGACATACCTCGGGAGCTTTCTTTCCCATCACAAGGTGTCCGCAGTTACGGCATACCCACATGGTCTCTTCGCTTTTCTCAAAAACTGCATTCATCTCAATATTTTTGAGCAGAGCACGGTAGCGCTCTTCGTGCGCTCTTTCAATGGCGGCAACGCCTCTGAACTGCTCTGCCAGAGCAGTGAAGCCTTCCTCCTCTGCCTCTTTCGCAAAGCGGTCATACATATCGGTCCATTCGTAGTTCTCACCGGCAGCAGCGGCGGCCAGATTTTCAGCAGTTGTACCAAGCTCGCCCAGAGCCTTGAACCAAAGCTTTGCATGTTCCTTTTCATTGCCCGCAGTTTCCTCGAAAATAGCGGCAATCTGCTGATAACCTTCTTTTTTGGCAACGGAAGCAAAGTATGTATATTTGTTTCTTGCCTGTGACTCGCCTGCAAAGGCTTCCATTAAATTTTTCTCTGTCTTAGATCCTTTCAAATCCATTTTTTTGTCCTCCTTTTCGTTCTTATTAAAAATATTCAACAAACACTCAGAATCTTCTGATATACTTCCCGGGGCAGGTCCAGGTCTTTTCCTTATAGCTTGAAGTTTCGCTGTCCCAAACCGTTTTGGTTATCTCCAGCGTACCGTCTTCCTTCAGAGGCAGCCAGTAACCGTATGTGGTATCGTTGCTTTTGGCAAGACATATCTGAGTCGCAGGTGTCGTACCTTCAAATATCAGATAGAGCTTGTCTCCTGCCTCGTTTTTCGCCATATCGGCAACAAAAACTGCATGCCCCAGCTCCGCGTCCATCTGATAGGAGGTGATCACAAAGGCGTCGCCGATCCGGACATCTGCCGGGGCTACCTCTGTGAGCTGGTTTTGCAGGGACTCCGTATTGGCATACTGATATACAAAATCCATATAGGCGTCCAACGTGTCCTTCGAGGTACTGGGCTCGGCCTTATCGACCCAGGTGCATTTGCTTCCTGTTACTTTTACCCGCTTGCCCTGGCTCCAGTTGGTAAAATCGCACTGAAAGCCTGTGGTAAAGTCATAGGATATTTTATCATATTCTCCTCTTTCAAAGAGGTATTCCGCATGAAGACGCATAATAGAGTCTGCGCACTGCTGCCATCTTGTTACATTCTGATCGAATACGCCTACGGTACTGCTGTTTTCGCTTACTGTGCCGTCATACTGGTAGGCGCTTTCGCCGTAAGGCTTCAGCTTGAAATTCTGCAGGTATTCACCGAAAGAGCCTGCTTCTGCTTCTACCCGTGTGTAGCCGTCCGGCGGGATAAAGCGTTCCTTGATTGTCGTCCCCTCAGGATTGATAGGGATCTCGGTAGGTCCCGGAATGGCTGTAGGCTCCGCAGAGGCATCCTCCTTAACTGCATCGGTACCGGGGCTTGCTGCGCAGCCGCCTATAAGCAGCGCGCAAAGGATGCAGCTTATTCCTATCAGTGCAAGTATCAAATGCTTTTTCGTTTTCTTCATTGTGTTCCGTCCTCTTCCTTTTCTTCTATATTTTTCAGGTATTCCGCGTATTCTTCATCATCAAGATAACGTCCGTTGATAAAACGCTGCATTCCTTCCGTGGGTACAAACTCTGCGGGAGCGCTTTCTTCTTTCTTGTGTTCGGACTTGTCCGCTGCCTCGTTATCGATCATATATTTCTTAATAATCGGATACACATAGAAATTATTGGTAAAGCCGATCCAAGCCGGTGTGATAAACACAAAGAGGATGCCGGACACATAAAATGCTGCTGTGCCGGGAATCAGAAACAGCGGTACGGCAATAATCAGCAGATCCGCTATCAGGATCAGCATATTGGGCAGCCACTTAATAAATGCAAAAATAAAGGCATTTTTGTAAAGCTGCTTCAGTGTTATATGAAAGGTAACGATCATCGGATAAATATACAGATTCATCATAAAGAACAGGGCGAAGCCGAAAATAATGAACACTGCCGCAATAAACAAAAGAAATGTAGGAATGTTGGCATATATTCCTGTAGATTCATTGGCAATCGATACATATACGACCGCGTCAAGAATCAGTAAGAATCCTATGATCCCGTTTATCAGTCCTACCTTAAGACTCAGCTTCTTATTGCTTCTGGCCTTTGTGGAGAAGTCTGTCCACAGAAATACAGGGTCTTCCTTTACAAAGCTCTTGAGCAGATAGGTAAAGCCCGCCTGAAAGGGACCTGTGGCAAAAATGGGAATACAGGTAAACATCATTGCGCCGATCAGGATCACACGGTAGAAGGTATCGGCATTTAACTGGTCAGACATCCACTCTCCTATATTCGTCGTACCTGTAATCGTAAGAGACAGGGAGGAGAGTATGTACATGATTGCGATTACCAGCGCAGTCATAAGTATATTAAAAATGACATAAAGCACATTTGTCCCTATGAGCTTAAAGCGCTTCCTCCAGAAAAGCTCTATATATCTGAAAAAGGCCCGTTTCGGCGGCGCATCCTTGTCAATGCCCTTTCCTTCTTTGGTAAAATGGACCATTTTTATAAATTTCATATCCGATACTCCTGCAATCAAGGTAAAAATACAGTATCCATTATAGCATGAAAATAAGAAATCATCAATGACAGCGGCTCCTTGCGTTTCCGCAGTTTTGTTTGGCAGTATCCGTTTCATCCGCATCGTTAAAGTCGTCAACAGAATGGCGATTTTGAGGCCTGTGTTGACCGCTTGGTCAACATAGACGCGTTTTTGAGAGAAGTGTTGACGAAATCAGCTTCCCTTCGGGACAGGAAACGGCAGAATTTGTAAAAATATTCCCAGATATGTAATAAAATGGAAAAAATCTCCTGAAATGGAAAATTGTTTCTGTCTATACGGTCAACACCGCGTCCGTTTATAAGGTTCTGTTGACCAACCGGTCAACAAGAGTTCAAAATCTGCCCGTTTGTTGACCGGACGGCTCGGAGGAGACTTTTTTCCTTTGGCCCTTTGAAGCGCTGTTATGGTGTTGCGGAAACGCAAGCGGCGGCTTCAATTGCGCAGAGCAAAAAAGGGTGGTATACTTTCTACAGTGCTGATAACAAAGCAGGGAAAGGACTGTACATATTGATGAATTCTGAATATAGAGAACCGCCCGTACTGGTATGGGTAACGAATCCGGAGGCATGTAAGCGTATTATTGCCGCAGGCAGGAAAATGGCAGATGAGCACGGCTCAGAGCTGTATATCGTAAGCATTCAGAACCGAATACTTGACGATTGGGAGAAGCGGGCCAGGGACCTGGAGATGCTTCACAGAGCGGCCAGGGAGGCAGACGCGGATCTTACCGTCGTGTATTCCGAAAACGCTTTTCAGTCTGCCACAGAGGTCGTGAGCAATATCAAGCCTCAGGCCATGATCGCCGGTCTTCCGGGCACCGAAGGCAGGAGCGCCTTTATTGATCATCTGTTCAGTATCAAAGACGGTATCCAGACCTATGTAATCGATGCCTCCGGCAATCTTGTCCGCGCAGACATACTGCGACGCCTGTAAACATACAATTGACCGTAAGTGAAATTTTCACAGGGTGAATTGCTATGATCATAAGATCCTATAAAGTGAAACCGTTTGTGATCCCTGTCCTGTTTCTTCTTCTGGCAGGGATTTTGTTCTATGCAGTCTTCAGCGCCGCAGGCAGCGCAGAGGATGCCGCGGCATCTGTTAAGAAGCTCCCGGTGTACAGCGTCGATAACGACGACAGCAAGCAGATTGCCCTGACTGTCAACTGCGCCTGGGGTGCGCAGGACATTCCGGAAATTCTGGATACCTTTGACAAATATCATATAAAATGTACCTTTTTTGTATTGGGCGTATGGGCAGAGAAGAATCCCGAGGCACTGAAACTCATCTATGCAAGAGGACACGAAATCGCCAACCACTCCTATTCTCACAAGCTTCCCTCCAAGAGCTCTGAGGAGCAGATCAAAGAGGAGATCGTAAAATGCAATGAAGCGGTCAATAAAATTATAGGCATCACCCCGACATTTTACCGTGCGCCCTCGGGAGACTATACTGATACGGCGCTGACTCTGGCCGAGAAGCTGGGCATGACCCCGATCCAGTGGTCTGTGGACAGTCTTGACTGGATGAAGGATAAGTCGCAGTCGGACATTGTAAGCCGTGTCACAGGTAAAATATCCTCCGGAAGCATCATCCTTTTCCACAATGATACGAACTACACGGCAGCGGCTCTTCCGGAAATTATTGAACACCTGCAGAAGGAAGGCTATCAGTTTGTGACCGTAGGGGATCTACTGCTGAAAGGAGACTGTATCATAGACAATAACGGGGTGCAAAGGGCCGGATAATGGTAAAAACTTGCATTTTATAAAAAGAATGTAATATAATAAACCGATATCTTTGTTATAAGCTACAAAAGAGAGGAATTTACCATGGATACGACAACAAATCTGAATGAACGGAATTCTGCTGTTATTTCAGGAAAGATTGTGACAGAGCCCGCATTCAGCCATGAGGTATACGGGGAAGGCTTCTACTGTTTCACCGTAAGCGTCATGAGACTCAGCAATACATATGATAATATCCCTGTTATGGTATCGGAGCGCCTTACGGACACCTCGGAGTACAGGCCGGGGCGCTTCGTGAAAATAGAAGGGCAGTTCCGCTCCTACAATGCTTTAAACGGCGGTCCGAAGCTGTCTCTTATGGTTTTTGCCAGAGAGGTTGCGTTTATAGAAGAGGAAGCGCATATGCAGGACATCAACCAGGTGATTCTGAACGGCTTTATCTGCAAGCCGCCTGTGTACAGAACGACGCCCTTCAACCGGGAGATCACTGACATTTTACTGGCCGTAAACAGAGCTTATAACAAATCCGATTACATTCCCTGTATTTCCTGGGGCCGCAATGCCCGCTACTGCGGCAAACGCAAGGTCGGCGACAATGTGCGGATCACGGGCCGTATCCAGAGCCGCAAATATCAGAAGAAGCTTCCTGACGGAACCGTGTTGGATAAAGTGGCTTATGAGGTGTCAATTTCCAAACTGGAGCTCTTTGAAAAAGAAGCGCAGACAGCGGATTCCCAGTAAATTTTTTTGCACACAATACACAGTTCCGTTACAGACGACCTTATTTCTTTACGAAATCTCCCTTGAACCGATGTCTTTCCCTGTGCTATCCTACAGGTAAGAAACAGGTGAGACAAGTGAATACGGAGGAGGAGCGTAAATGAAAAAGGTTTTTGTTCTTATTATTCTTCTGTTGACAGCGGCAGTTCTGACAGGCTGCGGAGGATGGGGAGATGTTTA
>CBCSVZ010000033.1:0-7970 GCA_965143695.1 uncultured Oscillospiraceae bacterium | reverse complement strand
TCATGTTACGGGACAGAACGGTGTGAATATTGATGTTATTATCCATGGCAATGACAGTGTTGTTATCAAGCAGCTTCCCATAGGCACCTACACAGTGACAGAAGATACTGACTGGAGCTGGCGCTATGAGCCCGACGCAGAGACCGGGACCGTTACCGCTGCAGACATACAGAACGGCGTCGGAGCGGTTTGCTTTGATAACACCCGCAGTACCCCCCCTTCGGAAGACAACTGGAAATGGCTGAATGGCTGTGCCTGGTGCGATAACCGCTGGATCACCCATACGGTAATCCGGGGGTATGGGTCCGACTGAGCGAAGGAGGTATTTCAGAATGCGTCAAAAAGATAAAAAAATAAAGCTCGCGGTAATTTTCTCCGCTTTGGCGGCGGCTGTCTGTATCATCGGTATTACCGTTGCATTGATTCTTACCCTTACGGAGAATATTACAAATACTTTTACGCCGGCCGAAGTTACCTGTCAGGTCGTAGAGCAATTTGAAAACGGCATAAAAAGCGATGTGGATATCCTGAATACCGGAAATACGGAGGCGTATATCCGCGCAAAGGTGCTGGTGACCTGGAAAAATACAGACGGTGAGGTATATTGGAAGGCACCGGAGCAAGCAAAGGATTATGATATGGTCTTCGGTGAAGATCCGGACTGGCTGTATGATGCACAAAATGATACGTACTACTATGCTTTGGCGGTTGCACCGGAGAAAGCTACAGGAACGCTTATCAAAAGTGTTATGTTACGGGAAACTTCCGTGAAACCGGAGAATTATGATCTATCCGTCGAAATTATTGCCGATGCGATCCAGAGTACTCCCGCTGAGGCCGTACAGACGGCTTGGAATGTAACTGTCAGCAACGGGAAAATTGTTCTGACAGAAAATTAAGGAGGGATGAATATGAAAAAAGTTCAAGGTGTGTTGATGCTTTCGCTTTCCATACTGTTTTCTTTTGCTTTTTGCATTTCCTCTTTTGCGGCCGGTACGGTAACCTATGAGGGTACTGCCGGGCAGTTTGTCTTTGCCCCCGGCAGTGAATATTCCCCTACAGACCTTTTTGAAAGCTTTAAAGGTGTCATGCCGGGTGACCGCCTGACGCAGCAGATCGCGATACAAAATCCTGAGGAAAATCATGTAAAGATCAAGGTATATCTGCGCGCGCAGGGGGCACAGAAGGGATCAGAGCGGTTCCTTTCGCAGATGAATTTAACGGTTCAGCAAATGGGAGGATCAACGCTCTTTCAGGCGCCTTCTGACCAAAGTGCCCAGCTTTCCGATTGGGTATACCTGGGGACCGTCTATTCCGGGGGTGATATCATACTGGAGGCTGCTCTGGAGGTGCCTGTCACTATGGATAACGAATTTCAGAACGCCATAGGCTATCTGGATTGGCAGTTTAAGGTTGAGGAGCTTCCCACGGAAGCAAGCGACCCGAAACCGCCGCACACGGGAGATGAAACGAGGGTTCTGCTCTATGGCGCTCTGTGTCTTGCGAGCTTATGTGCAATTGTGATGATCTGGGTGGGGTTCAGAAAACATATCAGTGCCGCGGCATAATTTCGGTTTTCTTAAATTCTTCGTATTCTTTTTCCGTGCCCAGATACAGGAACTCCTGGTTGTCGTTGAGCAAATAACGGCTGCCTATTCCCCCGGGGATGCCGAGGATGCGTTTGGCCCGATAGCCTTCCGCTGTAAGATTTATCTCATCGTATTCCCATCGGTTGCCGATACAGACAGGCATATAACTGTTGCTGTCAGCTGCTGGAAGAGAATAGGCGGCCAGCTCACAGGAGGACTTTAGATCGGTTCCCCAGGTAAAATCAAATTTTACAAGACCGACGCCGGGGGCAAACCAGAATTCTTTGGTTCCGCACCAGATATAATCGAAATCCCGGAAGTAATAATTTTCGCCCAGTTCAGGCTTTTCAGCGGAAAGGGTGAGCTTAATACAGTTGAGGAAGACTCCCGATTTTACCGAAAGCGCACCTGCCTCCTCCACAGAAATGTTTACGGCAATCGGGTCCTCCTCCGGGAAGGGCGCTGTCTTTTTACAATCCTGATAGCCGGGAATCCACTTGTCATTCCAGATACAGCCTGTGAGAATCTGTAAATACCGAAAAGCTTTTACACCGAAAATACGGTTTTCCGCATGCCGGGTACCGAATCGATAAGGGGAAATATCGTAGATGTCGTTTTCGTCATACAGTATACGGCCGTCTCCTACTGTTAGAGAACGGGTACAGCAGGAAGAAGGACAGAATCGGTACTCTTTTTTCTGATATTCCGAAAACCGGGTAAGAAATTCAATGCCGTTCAATGCACCCAGTACCGCTTGCTGTGATGTATTTTCCCGGACTGCTCTTTTCAGCATGTCTATTGCATCCTCCAACTTCCAGTGACTGCTTAATTCTTCGGCTTTCTCCATACATACATCGCTGTCTGATTCGAAAGCTGTCAAATCGTTCTTCCGGAAACTCACCGTGTTAATGGTTATTACATTTGCAGTACGGCCGTCAGTCCAGTCAATTTCGTTTTCAAAGCACTGATACAGATAATCCGGCAGGTCGGTCTTTTTGTATTTCCAGCGGTTTCCCCGGCAGAAGGGGAGCCAGCCTTCCCCGCCCTTTATCTCATAGGCGACCAGCTCGTAGGTTTCTTCCTCGGGAAGGGCGCCGGAGAAGATTACTTTTACCAAGCCTGTATTCCGGGCGTACCATATGCGGGCGTCGTAATCCGATGGAGCAGAATAGTGTATCAGCATACAGTTGTCAAATTGTCCGGCGGCAACGGATACATATTCCTGATAGCCTTCTACCGTCAGTGTAGCATCGCCGGCTTTGCTTTTATAGGGCCGCCCTACCTCCATGGCCGTATCAAAGAAGATACCGTCGAAACAGGAACTGAAATAAGTGACGTTGCTCATTCGGTGTTTTTTATACATCGTAATTCTACCCGGACGAGCCCCCGGCTGACTGTACAGCAGTGTTTTTGTCCCGTGCTTTGCCCAGCCTTCGGCAGAAATCTGAAAGGATTCATAAGGGTTCTGTGCGTGCTGTTTTTCTTTTTCCATTGTCCGCAATGCGGAACATGCCAGTGCGTGGTAGATGTTGGACCTGTAGCACAGCCGTTCAGCCTGTTCCCAGTCTTTACGGGCTTCCGCATAATTTCTGAGGTACATGTTGGCAACGCCTCTCCAGACAAGCAGGCAACCCTTGCCGTCATCGGAATGTAATTTTTCCATCTCCGGTATAGCTTCCCTGTCAATGCGCTCTATCTGGCCGGTAAAATTGTCATCGCAGACAATTTCTTCAATGTAGAGTCCGGCAAGTACGCTGCCGTTGCCTCCTGAGCGGGCAGTCTCTTTTACTTTTTCAAGCATATCCGTTCCGGCGTCTTCTATAAAATGTTTTTCTGCGTACAGGGAGGCCATGGCAGACTGCTTTTCTGTAGAGTCCGGTAATTTGGCAATCATGCTTTCTGTCTCCTTGTAGGCTCTGGCATAGTCGGGGTTCCCTTTGCCGCCTAAGCGGTAATAGACACGGAGCTGCCGAAGCTTTTCTCTTATATTCTCTTCAAATTCGGAATCCATATCATACAACACTCCTTTTAACTTTGTTCTGGCTTCATAGAGACGGCTTTTTACCGTGCCCTCAGACAGGGAAAGCCTGAGTGCGATCTCAGCTACCGACATGTTCTCAAAGTAGAAGAGCTCAGCTGCCCGGCGGTTTTTATCCGAAAGCTGCCTAACAGCTTTTTGCACGGCCCTATCCTTTTCCTTTTGAAGCAATCTGTCCTCCGGGGAAGCATTTTCCGCAGGCAGGGTATCGGCAAAATCCTCCAGACACTCACAGGTGCGTCTGCGGGTTACATAGTGAAGGACTTTTCGTCTGGCGATTCCGCAGATCCATGGGGGAAATTTTGCCGGATCCCGCAGGCGGGACAGCTGTATATATCCGTCCAGAAAGGTGTCCTGAGCGATATCCTCTGCAGTATAAGGTTCTGATATTACTGCGCCGATGGCCGCAAACACAATGCTCTTACAGCGACTCACCAGCTCACAGTAGGCGTCGTTGTCTCCCAGCAAGGTTTCTGATACAAGCATCTCATTTGTAAAATGTGCATATTTACTCACGGTAAAATTGCTTCCTCCAAATTTATATGTTTTGACAGCGCTGTCATCTTATAGTGACAAAACAGGGGCCAAAGGTTGGAAATCAATATGGCTTCCTTATTACCTATCTTATTATAACATAATACATATTCCGACAAAAAATGACTCCATCTTTTATACTGCCGTATAACTGATTGAAAAGAATTGCATACTAAAGAAAGGCGTGGTAAGATACTTATATATCTGGGGAACTATATTTCAGGAGGCAATGCCATGTGCACAGCAGCAACATATAAAACAAAGGATTTCTATTTCGGACGGACATTGGATTATGAATTTTCCTACGGTGATGAAGTCACCGTGATGCCCCGCAACTATCCCTTCCGGTTTCGCCACAAAGGAAACATGGACAGCCACTATGCCATTATCGGAATGGCTCATGTTATTGACAACTACCCGTTGTATTATGATGCCGTAAACGAGAAGGGACTGGGGATCGCAGGGTTGAACTTTGTGGGAAATGCGTATTACCGGGAGGAGGAAGCAGGCAGGGATAATATCGCTCAATTTGAACTGATTCCGTGGATCCTGGGACAGTGTTCCTCTGTAAGAGAGGCGCGGACGCTGTTGGGTCGGATCAATATTGTTAACACGCCCTTCAGCGATCAGCTGCCGGTGGCACAGCTTCACTGGATGATTGCGGACCGCGAGGAAGCTATTACCGTGGAATCGGTAAGAGAAGGACTCCGAATCTATGACAATCCGGTTGGAGTCCTGACAAATAATCCGCCTTTTGATGTGCAGTTGTTCCAGCTGAATAATTATATGCGTTTGTCTGCCCAATCCCCTGTCAACTGCTTTTCAGAGCAATTGCCTCTGCAGACCTACAGTCGGGGCATGGGTGCTTTGGGCTTGCCGGGAGACCTTTCCTCGGGATCCCGCTTTGTGCGTGTAGCTTTTACCAAAATGAATTCTGTTTCCGGAGAGTCTGAGACGGAGAGTGTCAGCCAGTTTTTCCATATCCTTGGTTCTGTTGACCAACAGAGGGGCTGCTGTGACGTAGGAGAGGGAAAATATGAAATTACGCTTTACACCTCCTGCTGTAATGCCGACAGAGGAATTTATTACTATACCACCTATGAGAACCACCAGATCAGCGCAGTGGATATGCACCGAGAGCAGCTGGACGGAACAGAGCTTTCCCGATACGCACTGATTCAGGGAGAGCAGATCAAACTGCAAAATTAATTTTTTCCACCTATTGACAATACAAAAGTAAAGGCGTATTATACAAAGGGTTAGCAAGTGCTAACCCTAAAAACAGGGCATTGGTTAGCATTTGCTAACTGATAGAGTCAGGAATAAAGCGAGGAATACAGTATGATGCCGTTGACGCTTGCAAGCGAAGGAGAAGAATACACAATTAAAAAGATAGGCGGTTTGCCTGAAGTCAGAAAGCACCTTGCGAATCTTGGATTTGTCCCGGGAGGTATTGTGACGGTCATTCATACCCTCAGCGGTAATGTCATTGTCAATGTCAGGGAGTCCCGCGTGGCGATCAGCGAGGAAATGGCAAGGAAAATCATGATTTAACATAATTTTAAGGAGGATTTGATTTATGAAAACCCTAAGAGATGTAAAAATCGGAGACACTGTTACGGTAGTTAAGCTCCATGGTGAAGGTGCGGTGAAACGGCGCATTATGGATATGGGACTGACCAGAGGCGTACAGGTTACGGTAAGAAAGGTAGCTCCGCTGGGAGATCCAATCGAGGTAACGGTCCGCGGATATGAGCTGTCGCTCAGAAAAGCGGATGCGGATATGATTGCAGTGGAATAAGATTATCAGACTGCGGGGATGCAAGCCCTGTATTTTTTGAAAGCGAAGTTAGCGACCGCTAACTAAAAAGAAAGAAGTTGAGGTGTTTAAAATGGATTTACGAATTGCCCTTGCGGGTAACCCTAACTGCGGAAAAACTACATTGTTTAACGCACTTACCGGCGCAAATCAATTTGTCGGAAACTGGCCCGGAGTAACGGTAGAGAAAAAGGAAGGAAAGCTGAAAAAGCAGGATGGCGTCATTATTACGGATCTTCCGGGTATTTATTCCCTTTCCCCTTATACGCTGGAGGAAGTTGTAGCAAGAAATTATCTGATCGGTGAAAGACCCGATGCAATTTTGAATATTATTGACGGCACAAACCTGGAAAGAAACCTCTATTTGACGACACAACTCACGGAACTCGGTATTCCGGTCGTTATTGCCATTAATATGATGGATGTGGTTCAGAAAAACGGTGATAAAATTGATATCAATGAGCTTTCCAGACAGCTGGGATGTAAAATCGTGGCAATTTCCGCTCTGAAGGGCACCGGTATTACCGAGGCAGCGGAAGCTGCCGTGGAAGCAGCCAGAACCGGTAGGACCGTGCCCATGCATACCTTTTCGGGAACGGTTGAACATGCTCTGGCTCATATTGAGGAGGCGGCGGTCCATGGATTGCCGGAGGAACAGCAGCGGTGGTATGCCGTTAAAATATTTGAACGCGACGACAAAGTTCTTGCAAATCTGAGTATTGACAAGGAGACACTTGCACATATTGAGGAGGACATCCGGGCTGCCGAAAGTGAACTGGATGATGACGCAGAGTCCATTATTACCAATGAAAGATATATTTATATTGCTTCTATTATAAAGGCCTGCTATCAAAAAAAGAATACAGGCCGGCTGTCATCCTCGGATAAGATCGACCGTATTGTAACAAATCGCTGGCTGGGATTGCCTATTTTCGCCATTATTATGTTTTTGGTTTATTATCTTTCCATGGTAACTGTCGGTACTGCTGCAACAGATTGGGCAAATGACGGATTGTTCGGAGACGGATGGCATTTGTTCGGTATCGGTACTTCTCAATATGAGGAGGCTGCCGAGCGGTACGGTGATTCCGATCAGATTATCAATGCCTTTGCAGGGGAGTATGGAGATGAGACCGTTACTGCCGCCCTGGATATGGAAGATGAAAGTTATACCGAAGAGAATGCAAAGAATGCGCTGGAGCATTTGATCCTTCTGACTCCTGAGGATGCAAGCGTCATCTACGAAACCGAGGATGAAGAAACTCTGGAGGTAACAGAACATCCCAATACCGGAAAGACCGACCTGGAGACGGCGGCAGCAGAATATCTGAATACGGAGTATAAAGCCTCCTACGGTGCGCCTGATGTCTCTGCATACGGTGTATGGGTTCCGGGTATTCCTGTGTTGATCGGTAACGGGCTTGAAAAAGCGCGTGCTGCCGATTGGCTCAGCGGACTTATTCTGGACGGTATTGTGGCAGGTGTAGGCGCGGTTCTGGGCTTTGTTCCGCAGATGCTGGTACTGTTCCTGCTTCTGGCTTTTTTGGAAGCCTGCGGATACATGTCCCGTATTGCCTTTGTTCTGGATAGAGTGTTCCGTAAATTCGGCCTCTCGGGAAAATCCTTTATTCCCATGCTTATCGGAACCGGTTGCGGTGTCCCCGGCATTATGGCCTCCCGTACCATTGAAAACGAACGTGACCGGCGTATGACTATCATGACTACCACCTTCATTCCCTGCGGGGCCAAGGTTCCCTTTATTTCCATGATTGCGGGGGCAATTTTCGGAGGCTCTGCCTGGATCGCGACTTCTGCATATTTTGTGGGTATGGCATCCATTGTTGTGTCGGGAATTATGCTGAAGAAAACCAGAATGTTTGCCGGAGAGCCCGCTCCTTTTGTTATGGAACTTCCTGCATATCACTGGCCTACTGTAAAAAATGTCTTACGGTCCATGTGGGAGAGGGGATGGTCTTTCATTAAGAAAGCC
>CBCSVZ010000032.1:0-8108 GCA_965143695.1 uncultured Oscillospiraceae bacterium | reverse complement strand
AAAGGAGAGCAGAATTGTAATAAGAGCCATTGATAATGTTCTTATAATACCGGCGTACGAAACGCCCCAGGAAAACTGTTGTACAATGAAATTTGCAAGCCTTTCCGAAAAAGAATCCGATGCAACAGCACTTGCAAGAAATCCTGAAAAGGTAACGCCCACTTGAATCGTGGAGAGCATTTTGCTGGAATTATTTAAAAAGGATAACAGTATTTTGGCCTTTCTGTTTCCGTCTTCTGCCAGCTTTTTCATTCTGGCATCATTCACTGATAAGACTGCGATTTCCGACGCTGCAAAAAAAGCATTGATCAGTGTGAGCAGCGCAATAACAAAAAGTTGTAAAGGGATACTACCATCGTCGCCCATGGCGATAAATCAAATCCTTTCAAAAAAATATTTTGCTTAATTATATATATTAATACCGGCGTTGTCAAATAATATGCCATAGACAGAAGGGGCTGACCCCTTTGAAGTCAGCCCCTTATTCAAACTTTATTGTTATTGTTTGCGCTTATTTAGACTTTTTCTCGACCTTAGCCGCTTTCTTACCTTTCTTCTTTTTCTTGCCGGTACAGGCGACAATAATAATGATGATTACCAAAATCACAACTACCAGAATTGCAGCGCCGCCGATGATCAGATACAGTCTGTTTGCTTCACTGAAAAGAGAATTATCGGGGGCTTCCGTAGCATCGGGTCCGGGAGTAACATAAAGACTTCTGTCGTTCTCGGGATCCAGAACCTTTACTTCAGAGGTTCTGATACCTGTTTGGCTGTCGTTGGCCATGGTAAAACGCTTTTTATAAGCATCGGCGCCTTGCAGTGTTTCCACACCGAACTGTATGTAGAGTCTTGCAGAGGAAGGGGAAAGTGCATTCAGGATCTCATCCGATACCTCGAATTCAATACTCTGTACAGTAGAGTCGGATTTTTTGTTAAAAGGCGCTTCTGTACGGGTGGTAACACATTTTGCTGTGCCGATTAAGGTTCCGCATTCGGGAATCAGTTCAATATTCTCCTTTGTGTTGCCAATAGAAAGGGTGACTGTATTTTTTTGCTGAGGATCGCTGGAGACATCCTTATAAAGCTTATCTCCCAGAGCATCAATTTCTACTGTGATCTTGGTGATCTTGCTTTTCATAACAGGTATACCCAAAGCAGGTGTTCCGCGCAGGTCATTGCCCTGAGAGTCTTTCGCTACGTTGCCGTTTTCATCAACGACATATACCATTGCGCCGTCATACTGAGAGATCTTAATTACGCGGCCGTTTTCATCAAATCTGGGCATCGGAAGGATATCATCGCCGACAATCTTAAACAGCTGTAATTTTTGTTTGTTTCCATTGGAATCAATGCTGTACCATTCATCGTGTTCGTCCAGCAGATATCCGTTATCGTCAATCCGTCCGCCGTTCACATCCAGCGCATAGCCGTCCTCGCCGAATTCAATGTTCGGATTCGGTGTTCCTGCATCATCGACAATTTCAGACACACCGCGAACACTCACGGGATCAATCGTTTGCAGCAAATCATTGTCATGGATATTATATAAGTAGCCATATTGATTGGGGAAAGTAGTATAGTACACATCCGTTGAATGACCGTTCCCTGTCAGGGCAAGGAAATTTCCCTTGTATCCGGAACCGTCTCTGACGGCGGATTTATATGTATTATAAGCAGTTCCGCTTGGTCCCTGTGAATCGCCGGTCCGTATAACCAGTGTGTCCTCAGGCTCAGCAAATACATAACCTGCATCGTAAGATTTCTTTCCGATTGCAGTGTATGTAGGAATAATACTGTCCTTTTTGGATTCGGCGGCAGTCACATTATCATACTGCAGAACAGTGGGTTTGTCATAGTGGAAGGTAATGGAATAAAAGTCAAACCCTCCGATATCGCCGTTTTTCTTGGCGTTTTCAATTTCATACGATGCTGATGTTGCCAACGGTGCCAGCAAACATACCGACAGCACGGTAGACAAAATAATTGCAAATAAGCGCTTCTTCATTAAAATAAACCTCCTGAAACATAGTTTATTATTCATATTAATAGATCAATTATAGCACAAGTTGAATTATGAGACAACATCAAAATAATATTTCTCGCTGTTGAAATCGTGCGTCTAAAATGGTATACTCACCTATGAATATTTTACTATTTTACTATTTTCGGGAGCTGACAATATGACCAAGAGAAGCGACTATATAAAATGGGACGAATATTTTATGGGGATCGCTATGCTGTCCGCTATGCGCAGTAAGGATCCGAGCACCGGTGTGGGCGCATGTATTGTGGACGCGGATAACCGGATTCTGTCTCTGGGATATAACGGTATGCCCATAGGCTGTTCCGATGATGAGTTTCCCTGGGACAAAGAAGGCAGTCCTTTGGATACAAAATACTTCTATGTGTGCCATGCGGAGTTCAATGCGATCCTCAACTATAACGGCGGCTCCCTGAAGAACAGCAGAGTCTATGTTACACTGTTTCCCTGTAATGAGTGTACAAAGGCTATTATTCAAAAGGGAATCAAGGAAATCATCTATGCCTGCGACAAGTATGCTGACAGCGATTCCGTTATTGCTTCTAAACGGATGCTGGATGCTGCCGGTGTGAGATACAGAATGTATCAGCCCGTAGGCAAGACGATTACTTTAAATTTGTAATATAATATAATAATATCAGAAAGGATTTTATGAATGATGAAGATTATTGTAACAGAAAGCATTGCAAAGGAAGGAATCCAGAGCCTTATAGATATTGGATTTGAGGTTGATGTGCGGTTTGGCATAGACCGAGAAGAGCTTCTCTCGGTAATTGATCAATACGACGCAATCATTGTAAGAAGTGTAACAAAAATAAATGAGGAACTTCTGGAAAGAGCGCCGAAATTGAAAGTTGTGGGAAGAGCCGGTAACGGTGTGGACAATATCAGTCTTTCCGCGTGTACGCAAAGAGGTATTATTGTTGTCAATACCCCGGAAAGCAATATTATGGCCGCTGCGGAATTGGCAATCGCCCATGCGTTCAATGCTTTCAGGAACCTTACAAAGGCCGTTATTGCCGGTAAAAATCACGATTTCAGGAGAGGAAATTTTATCGGAAATGAGCTCGATGACAAGACGGTTGGTATTATCGGTCTGGGAAGGATCGGAAGCATTGTGGCCAAGAAACTCAAAGGCTGCAACATGCACGTCATTGCATATGATCCCTATATAACAGAAGAACGGTTTAAAAATTGCGGTGTACGCAAATGCGAAACTCTGGATGAGCTTCTCAGAGAAGCGGATCTGATTACCATACACACGCCCAAGACCCCCGAAACCATTGGAATTATCGGTGCTGAGGAAATCGCCAAATGTAAAGACGGCGTCCGCATTGTAAACGCGGCAAGAGGCGGACTTGTTGATGAAAAGGCTCTCTATGACGGTCTTGTGTCCGGGAAGGTAGCCTTTGCGGGATTGGATGTTCTGGACCCGGAGCCCAACTACAATAAAAAGCCGGAGGAACAGGATTACACCAATCCTCTGCTGGAACTGGATAATATCAGTATTACCCCGCACCTGGGTGCTTCCACTACAGAAGCAAACTATAATGTGGGTACTGCTGTAACCAAGCTGGTGGGGCAGGCGCTGAACGGAGAAATGGTACCTGCCGTGAACATGCCTCCTGTGAAAGCGGGGAACATGGAGGAAATAAAGCCTTATCTTGATCTGGCCGAGATGATGGGTAAGATCTATTATCAGGTCGAGAAGGATGTTGTGAAATCAATTGAAATTACTTACAGCGGAGATCTGGCAGAGAAGGATACGGATATCATAACACTTTCTGCAATGAAGGGATTCTTACAGCCCATCGTTGAAAGCCGTGTGAACTATGTAAATGCCAGAATGATACTGGAATCCATGGGCGTGCGTCTGGAAGAGAAGAAGACTACAAAGCTGGAGAAATATACAAACCTTATTTCTATCCGCTTTATTAATGATAAAAAGAGTCTCGGTGTTTCCGGTACCGTGTTTGCCAAAAGCGAAATACGCATTGTGGATTTCTTTGGATATAAGATGGATTTTGAGCCTACTTCCAATGTGATTTCCATACACAACGAGGATGTGCCGGGGATGATCGGTAAGATCGGTACCGTGCTGGGTGCAAACGGAATCAATATTACTGCCATGCAGTGGAGCAGCAATAAGGCGGCAGGCCGGGCGGAATCCTTTGTAAGTGTCGATAAGCCTGTGGCAAAGGAAATTCTGAAACAGATCGCAGAACTGGAGGGCGTGTTGAAAGTATCGCCCATATCTTTCTGAAAACTTTTTTGAAAAACGGGTCCGAAAACACCGGGCCCGTTTTTGATTAGAAATTATTTCCGATTTTAACAATACCTTTAAGTGTTTGGGTATTGAAATGTTTCCGTTAATAAGATAGAATGGAAACGATATTTATTTTACACATTGGAGGTTCAAAATGGAAGATCAAAATCCGAAAGTTTTGGTAGTAATGGGAAGTGATTCTGACTTCGATGTGATGAAATCCTGTCTTAAGACCCTCAGAAAGTTTGGTATTGCCTTTGACTGCAGAGTGTGTTCTGCCCACAGGACACCGGAGCAGGCGGCAGAATTGGCTAAGACTGCATCCGAGAGCGGTTATGCGCTCATCATTGCGGCAGCAGGAAAAGCGGCACATTTGCCCGGAGTACTGGCTGCCTTTACTATTGTACCGGTCATCGGTGTGCCGATCAAATCTGATGCGCTTGACGGGATGGACGCATTGCTGGCAATGGCACAGATGCCGCCCGGAATCCCTGTAGCCACCGTTGCCATAAACGGAGCGGCCAACAGCGCTGTACTTGCCGCGGAGATCCTGGCGGTAAAATATCCGGTTATTGCAGACAGAATGCAGGCCTACAAGCTTGAAATGCGGGATAAGGTTCTTCAAAAGGATAAAGCATTACAGGAAAAAATCAAGGAGGAAATATAATCATGGCAAATTACAAAGAAGCCGGCGTGGATGTGGAAGCCGGTTATGAAGCGGTTAAACTCATGCGCGGTCATGTACAAAAGACATACCGTCCTGAGGTCATGACCGATACCGGCGGTTTCGGCTCCCTTTTCAAACTGGATCTGAACAAATATCAAGAGCCCGTACTGGTATCCGGTACCGACGGCGTAGGGACGAAGCTTAAGCTGGCTTTTGTGATGAATAAAGTGGATACCGTAGGACAGGACTGCGTTGCCATGTGTGTGAACGATGTGGTTTGCAGCGGTGCGGAGCCGCTCTTCTTTCTGGACTACATAGCGGTAGGAAAGAACGAGCCTCAGGTCATCGCCGATATTGTGAAAGGTGTTGCCGGTGCCTGCCAGGCCACAGGCTGTTCTCTGGTGGGAGGAGAAACTGCGGAAATGCCCGGATTTTACAAGGTTGATGAGTTTGATCTGGCCGGCTTTGCGGTAGCCTGTGTGGACAGAAGCAAGATCATTGACGGTTCCTCTATCAGGCCCGGAGATGTTCTCATAGGGCTTCCTTCCTCCGGCGTTCACAGCAACGGCTTTTCTCTGGTCCGTAAGATATTTGAACCCATTGAAGAAACTTATACAGACTATGCCGATGTACTGGGTGCACCGCTGGGAGAAGTTTTGCTGACTCCTACAAAGCTGTATGTAAAAACGGTGCTGGATTTAATAGAGCATTTTACTATAAAAGGAATTTCCCACATTACCGGCGGCGGATTCTATGAGAACATTCCCAGAATGGGAAGCAAAACACTTTCCTGGAATATTAAGAAGGGAACCTGGCCGATTCTTCCTATTTTCGATTTGCTACGGGAGAAGGGCGATGTGGACGAGCGCGGAATGTTCAACACCTTTAATATGGGTATCGGCATGGTCATGGCGGTAGATCCCCAGGATGCAGAAAAGATCGTAGCCTATCTTAAGAATAAGGGTGAAGCGGCTTATATCATCGGCGAGGTCGGCAGCGGAACAGGAGAGGTTACCATATGCTGAAGGTTGGCGTGCTGGTTTCGGGTGGCGGTACCAATTTACAGGCGATCCTGGACAAAAAGGCGCAGGGTGGGCTTCCCGAATGTGAATTTGTTACCGTGGTTGCAAGCAAGCCCGGTGTCTATGCTTTAGAGCGCGCCGCAAAGTTCGGCGTTTCCGGCTGTGTCATCTGTAAGAAGGACTACGGCAGCCAGCGGGAATATGACTTGGCGCTGGCAGAGCATTTTCTGTCTCTGGGGGTCGGTCTCGTGGTAATGGCGGGATTTCTCACCATATTGGGAGAAGCTTTTATGGAGGCCTATGCGGGTAAAATCATCAATGTGCACCCGGCACTGATTCCGTCCTTTTGCGGTCCGGGCTACTATGGACTGAAGCCCCATATTGCAGCATTAGAATACGGGGTCAAGGTTACGGGCGCAACGGTACATTTTGTAGAACTGGAAGCGGACAGCGGCCCGATTATCCTGCAAAAGGCTGTCAATATTTTACCGGGAGATACGCCGGAAATATTACAAAAACGGGTCATGGAAGAAGCAGAATGGAATATTTTACCGGAAGCGATCCGACTGTTCTCAGAAGGCAGACTGGAAATATCCGGAAGACATGTAATTATCAAGGAGGAGCAGAAATGATAAAAAGAGCATTGATCAGTGTTTCAGACAAAACAGGAATTGTGGAATTTGCACAGGAGCTGGCGAAAAGAGGTGTCGAGATTATTTCTACCGGCGGAACCCATAAGGCCCTGGAGGCAGCGGGACTGAAGGTTACCGGCATATCCGATGTAACAGGCTTTCCGGAATGTCTGGACGGCCGGGTAAAGACATTGCACCCTAAAATCCATGCAGGCCTTTTGTCCGTCAGGAGCAATCCGGAGCACATGAAGCAAATCAGGGATTTAGGCATTGAAACAATTGATATGGTAGTTGTAAATCTGTATCCTTTTAAGAAAACCATTGAAAAGCCTGGCGTTTCTCTGGAGGAGGCCATTGAGAATATTGATATCGGAGGCCCGTCCATGCTGCGGAGCGCTGCCAAAAATTATGCCGGTGTTGTGGTGTTGGTAGATCCGGCAGATTACGGCACGGTACTGCACGAATGGGATGAAACAGGGGATGTTTCCTACGACACCAGATTCCGGCTGTGCAGCAAGGTATTCGAGCATACCGCCTATTATGATACTTTGATTTCCCAGTATATGAACAGACAGCGGGGGGACAATTCTTTCAAAAATACCATGACCTTAACCTTTGAAAAGGTGCAGGATATGCGCTACGGCGAGAATCCCCATCAGGCGGCTGCTTTCTACAAAGAACCGCTCCCGCCGGCAGGAACCTTGCCACAGGCGGTAAAATTACACGGAAAAGAGCTTTCCTACAATAATATTAACGACACCAACGGCGCATTGGATCTGCTGAAGGAATTCGGAGATGATGAGCCGGTTGTAATCGGTGTGAAGCATGCAAATCCCTGCGGTGTGGGCAGAGGCACTACCATACACGAGGCCTATCTGAATGCCTACAATGCGGATCCGGTCTCCATATTCGGAGGCATTGTCGCTGCGAACAGAGAAATCGATAAAGAAACAGCAGAGGAAATCAGCAAGATCTTCCTGGAAATCGTAATTGCACCTTCCTTTACAAAGGAAGCTCTTGAAATTATTGAGCAGAAAAAAAATATTCGGATTCTGACCCTGGAGGACATCTCCAAACCGGTACCGAAGACCGCCTTTGATATGAAAAAGGTTGCCGGTGGACTTCTGGTACAGCAATACAACAGCGAGTTATATGACGAAGCGGATGTGAAGGTCGTTACCAAGAAGCAGCCTACTGAGCAGGAACTCAGGGATATGTTCTTCGGCATGAAGGTTGTAAAGCATGTGAAATCCAACGGTATTTGTCTGGTAAAAGGAAACTCTACTGTAGGCGTGGGCCCCGGACAGACCAACAGAGTAGGCGCTGCGGAAATCGCCATCCGTATGGCAGGCGAGAGAGCCAAGGGCTCTGTCCTTGCTTCAGATGCCTTCTTCCCGTTCCCGGACTGTGTAGAGGCTGCTGCTGCTGCGGGAATTACGGCAATTATACAGCCCGGAGGCTCCATCAGAGATCAGGA
>CBCSVZ010000031.1:0-8289 GCA_965143695.1 uncultured Oscillospiraceae bacterium | reverse complement strand
TTCTTTGATCTCCAAATATTGCCGCATCATTGGCGTAAGCTCGCCCATTTTTCACACCTCTGTATTGTAATCAGTGACACCCGCCGCAGGCATGGCAGTCTCCGCTGCATCCGGACTCTCCGGTGCGCCCGTCAATATAGTACTGAAGCACTTCGTTTACGGTCTTCATCATGATCTCGAAGCCCTGGCGTGCATCAAAATAGTTCTTGGTAATTTCATATTCGTTTAATTCGTTCTGCTTGGCAAGAAGCGTATCCCGGATTTGTTCCAGCTCCTCTTTTGAAATATCTTCCTTGCCGGAGGCTTTCACCATATCCGTCTGTACCTGACGGAATTCTTTCAAGAGGGTCTGTGCCTTTTCGTCAGCCAGAACCTTTTGCTCGCTTTCTCTCCAGTTTAAGAACTCGCCGCTCTCTGCAATTGCTTCTCCCAGTTTTGTCGCCGCTTCTACATAATCCATTTTACAAATCTCCTTTATTTCATTTTACCGCCCAAAGACCATGTGGCGGCCTCATCAATAAGAACCTCTATGATCTCCCCGGAAGCATCTCTGTCCCCGGTAAAATTCACAATTTTATTTTCGGTCGTCCTGCCCGTATACCGTTCCGGATTGGTACGGCTTCTGCCCTCGGCAAGCACCTTCACCGTACGCCCTACATAGGTTTCGTTAATCTCCCTGTCAATACCGTTTTGCAGCTCCAGAAGCCTTGCGAAGCGCTCCTTTACCACATCCTCGGGCACCTGATTCTCCCATTCTGCCGCCGGTGTTCCTTGCCGTTTGGAGTAGATAAAGGTAAACGCCATATCATATCGCACCTTCGCCATCAGATCCAGAGTGGCCTGAAAATCCTCTTCCGTCTCCCCGGGAAAGCCTACGATCACATCCGTCGAAAGGGCAATGTCCGGGATCTTCTTCCTCACCTTGTCCACTAAGGCCAGATACTGCTCCGCCGTATATCTTCGGTTCATTCTCCTGAGGACCTCCGTGCTGCCCGATTGTACGGGTAAGTGCAGCTGTCTGCAAATTCGGGGATTGGCAGCCATCACATCAATCAATTCATCGGAAAGGTCTTTGGGGTGAGAAGTCATGAACCGGATTCTGGGAATGGAGGTCTCCTGACAAATCGCTTCCAAAAGCTTTGCAAAGGACAGTTCCGCTTCCTTATCCTTGCCGTAGGAATTTACATTCTGCCCCAGCAGGGTGATCTCCTGAATGCCTGCCGCATCCAGTTCTCTGACCTCCTGCAGAATATCGGCACTTGCCCGGCTGCGTTCTCTTCCCCGGACATAGGGTACAATACAGTATGAGCAGAAGTTGTTGCACCCATACATGACTGTCACCCATGCCTTCAGACGGTCTGCCCGTTTAATGGGAACCCCTTCTGCCACGCGGCCCTCAGAGTGCTGCGTATTATACACATGGGTATTCTGATTTTTACATTCCAGAAGAAGCTCCGGAAAAGTGTGCAGATTCTGCGTGCCGAAGACCAGATCCACATTTTTGTACTTCTGCCTGATTTCCTGTACCACATGAGGCTGTTCTGTCATACATCCGCAGACACAGATCATCATATCCGGATTGCTGCGTTTGGCAGCCTTTAAGGCGCCCAAATGTCCGAAAACCTTCTCTTCGGCATTCTCCCGAACACAGCAGGTATTGAATATGATCAGCTGAAACTCCTCCGGCTGATGCGCCTCCCATGCATCCAATGCAAAGCCCATGTTCTCCAGCATACCCGCCAGCTTCTCCGAGTCGTGCTCATTCATCTGGCACCCGAAATTCCGTACACAGGCCAAAGGCATTTTCCCGTTTTGCCGGTAAAATACTTCGTTGATTTCACGGAATTCGTTCATATAGCCGTATTGTTTTTCTATTTCATCTCGGGGTATGGCAATCGTATTCTTTCTCAAAAAAATCCTCTTTTCTACTGCAAAAGCTACAACTGCTATTTTACCAAAAAAGGCTGCCCGAAGCAACCATCCGGCACTAAACACGGACTTGTCCGCCGCCCAGCCGGTCCATAAGCTCCGCTCCCACAAGGCTGTAAGCAAAGGAGCCGTCCTGAAAGTCCGGCCTTCTCAACACAACGCCCTCCTGAACCCATCTGTTCAGATTTCCGTAAACATCGCGGGAATGCAAATGATACGGACTATTGATAAAATCTCCGGCTTTCAGACTTTTATTTTCCAGCAGCATACCGATCATAACATTTTTGGGGAAATCCGATATCAAGTCCATTAGATAATAGAAAGTCCCTTTACTCATATCAGTTATTCGCTTCCCAAAGTTCAAACTCACTTTGACCTGCGCTTATATAAATTTCCTTCAGTCGTTTCAAGGCCCTGCTTTTCTTCACATAGACCGTCTTTTTGTCCGTTCCCAACTCCTTTGAGATCCGATCGATGGGGAACTTGTAATAGTAGAACATCATCAGCAGGTTGGAGTATTCCGGCGGCAGTTTATTCATCGCCCATGCGAGCCTTCCGGCGCTGTCGCTTCCCCCGCAAATTTCATCCTCGGATTCGTCACAGACAGTATCTTCCACTGCAAAATCGCAGTACTTTGAATAAGCTCTGATGTCCTCATCGTCAAAGCCGGAAAGCTCCTCATGCTTTTCCGATGCCTGATTCATTATTCTGAGCATATTCTGCTTACACAGAAAGAGTATGGTATAAAACTCCTTCTCCGTACCGCGAAAGCTCATCAGCCATTCAAGCTGCTCCTCTTTAACAGCCAGTCTGTAGAAGGTCTCCTGAACTGCGTCTTCCGCTTTCATCTCATCCTTAGAGATCTGCAGCGCAACATAAAACATCTTCTCATGAAACTTCATATATAAGTACTGAAAGTACTCAGAAGACGCTTCCCCGTCAATAAGTGATAAAAAGAATACCAAACTAAACATCATTCATCATCGGCAACTACCCGGACCCGGCAGTCATACCTCTCCCCTATCAATTTTAAATTACAACGGTGCTGACCCACAAACTGCGAAACCAGCTTCACCGGCACGCAAATGTGAAGTCCGTCCTTATCAAAAACTATTTTAACACGATTGCCGCAAAATGACAAATTTCTTCTGAATTCACTTCCACCCGACTCTGTCCCCACGGTAAAATCATCCAGCTGACTGCAAAGCCAGTTTACTGCAATCCGGGAACGTACCAGCTCACCGAAGGCAGGATGATACGGTCCGGCTATGATCTTTCCGCCTTCTCTGATGCTGTCGGAGGACTGTAAGCCTGTTCTGATAACAGTAATACCGTGTTTTTCATATTCAGGAAGAATTTCAGCTGTAATGTCCACCGCCGTTTCCAGCTCCATAGCCTTATATTCACCCGCAAGGTACATATTCGCCAACGCTGTCCCCTCCAGAACAACGGTGGGATAGATACGCACAAGTTCAGGCTGCAGTTCGATTACACGCTGCGCTGTGTATCGTTCTGACGCTCTGTCTGCTTCCGGGAGGCCCAGCATGGTCTGTATTCCCAGCACAAAGCCCTCCTGTTTGATGAGCGCGGAGGCTCTTACGGTATCCTCTGCCAGATGTCCCCGACCGCTGGCCTTCAGTACACGGTCACACATGGACTGAGCTCCCAGTTCAACCGTAGTCACACCGTACTTTCTCAGCAGCGCCAAAGTAGGCTGATCAATGCAGTCCGGCCGCGTTGATACCCGGAAGGGAATCTCCCGGCCAACTCTGTCCCTGGCGGTCTTCAGATACATTTCCTGCAGAAACACAGGAATAGCAGTAAAGCTCCCCCCGTAAAATGCCACCTCTACGGAGCCATAGTGATCCCTGATCTCCCTATAGGAATCGATAATGTTACACACATCCTCTTCCCCGGGCGGCTCAATCTGTCCGCTGATGGTCCGCTGATTACAAAAACAGCAGTCGTGAGGACAGCCCATATGCGGCACAAAGACAGGTATGATCAGCTTTCTGCCTTTCAACCTGTCTTTCTGTATCAATTCCGTATTTTGCTTCTCCGAAAAATTCATATGGGAAAAGGGGATCAGTCGCTCACCTTCGCGCCGTAGTTATTGATGATCGCAGCAACAGACTCATTCTCGTCGAACAGCTTCGCCAGTCTGCTTTCGTTCTTATTGGAAAGCTCATAACCGGAAGCGGCCTCTGCCTCTTCGCGCATCTGCGCATCAGCCTTTTCGCTTTCAACCTTCGCCTTGATCGTGTTCTTGATGCTGTCGTTGGCACCCTCGGCTGAATCCTCACTGTTGTCAAAGTCCTCAATATCAGTACATCTTACGATGTAATAGCCTTTACTGTCTTCCAGCAGCTCATACACATTCTCCCCGTCAACAGCGGTCTTTGCAAATGCCCAATCGTCCAGAACGGTAACGCCGGTCTTGTTTTCATTGTTGATGGTTACAACGCCGATACTGTCAGCGGAATCGCTTTCCTCTGAATCGGATTTGATTTTCTCTTCAAAGGAATATTCGCCGGACTGGAATTTTGCCAGATAATCGTCAATTTTTACTTTTACCTCGGCCTTCTGCTCCTCTGTCATGGCAACCGCATTGCCGTCCTCGTCAGTGGTCTGGGTAGAGAGGAAGAATTTCTGAACCGTAACCTTACGGTAGTCATTGACATTCTCATCGTATACTGCACGGAGCTCCTCCTCTGTTGTATTATACTGCTCCTTCATTGCTTCCTTATACTTGGCAATTGCCGTGTCCTGCTTCGCATACTCCTTATACTGGTTTACGGTCATATTGGCACAAACCTGCTGCACCACATCGTCGTATGTAACAGAAGTCGAAGAATACTGGGTATAGATCTGATAATAATAATTGATATAGTTGTCAACATTCTGCTCTACATTTTTCTTTTCATCTCCGGTAAGCTCGTAACCTGCATCTACAGCCAGCTGGTAAGAGGTCTTGAACAGCCGGAGCTCCTCCAATGCTTTGTCCCTGCAGCGCTGGAGCGGGTACTGTCCGTTCTCATCCTTCGTGGTGAAAAATGTCTTGTATGCTTCCAGCTGTGCATCGCTGTCCGCGTCTTCGGGGATCTCGATTTCATCCTGCAGCGCAGCGATCTGCTGGTTGAGATAATATGTATATTCATAGTTATACAGCTTCTGGCCGTTCAGCTTGGCCACATAGTTTCCGGATGTAAACAGAACCGCACTCAGCACGGAAACCGAAACTATAATAACTCCCAGAACAATCGCAACAATTGCAATAAGCTTGTTATTGTCATGAGAGCCTCTCTTTTTTTTCTTCTTTACTTCTGTAGACATAAAAACAACCGCCTTTTATTTAATATATAACAAAAATAACTTTATTGATTATACAGCATTTTTATCCGTTTGACAAATAGTATTTTACAAACGGCGCAGACACGCCTCTACAAAAGCTGACATCTGTTTCAGAACAACGTCAACATCTCCGCTGTCCGCTGTCAGGGACAGATAGGGCTCCGTTCCCGCATTCAGCAAGAGTTTCCCTTTATATTCTGCCATAAGCTCCGGCAGGAAAGAAACCTCTGTCAGCCTGGTCCCCTGCCCGAACAGAAACAGAATTTTACCCGCTTTCGCAGAAACCTCGCTAAAGCCGCACTGACCCGCTCCGTATCTGACAAAGGAAATCTCCATGAGCCGCAGTACCTCTCCGGGCATGTCGCCAAAGCGGTCTATGAGCTCATCGGTAAGCTCCAGAATATCCTCGCGGCTCTGTATTGCCGCAATTTTCTGATAAATATCCACTCTGGTCTCATCGTCCTCTACATAGGAAAAAGGAACAAAAGCATTCACATCGATATTTACGGTCACCTCCCGGGGTGTCTCCGGTTCCATGCCTCCCGCTTCCGCCACGACCTGCGCCAGAAGCTTACAGTACATATCGTAGCCCACTACCGCCAGCTGACCGTGCTGCCGCTCGCCTAAGACACTGCCTGCCCCCCGTATTTCAAGATCACGGAGCGCAATCTTAAAGCCGGAACCGAACTCTGTAAATTCACGGATCGTCTGAAGTCTCTTTTCGGCGACCTCGGAAATATTTTTATTCTTTTTATAGGTAATATAGGCATAAGCAGTCCTGGCAGAGCGTCCCACTCTGCCGCGGATCTGATAGAGCTGTGCCAGACCCAGTCTGTCCCCATCCTCCACCAGAACGGTATTGACATTGGGCATATCCAGGCCGGACTCTATGATCGTAGTGCACAGCAGAATATCATATTCGCCGTTTAAGAAAGCCGCCATGATATCTTCCAGCTGCCGTTCGGACATCTGTCCGTGAGCAACGCCGATTCTGGCCTCCGGAACAATGGCGTTTAACCACATTTTCTTCTCGTTGATGGTCCGCACTCTGTTATACAGGTAAAATACCTGCCCTTTTCTGCCCATTTCCCTGTACACGGCATTTTTAACAATGTCCGGCGTAAGCTCCGAAACAAAGGTCTGCACAGGGCGTCTGTCTACAGGCGGCTCCTCCAGAATACTGATATCCCGGATTCCTGACAGCGACATATGCAGCGTACGGGGAATCGGTGTGGCACTCAGGGAAAGGATGTCCACATTGGGATAGCGCATTTTAAGATACTCTTTGTGGGTTACGCCAAAACGCTGTTCCTCGTCTATGATCACAAGGCCCAGATCCTTAAAGTCAAGTCCTTTCTGAAGCACACTGTGGGTTCCCACTAAAATATCAATTTTACCGCAGGAAATCTTTTTCAGGATCTGCTTTTTCTCCGCCGCGGTCCGGAATCTGCAAAGATAATCCACCGTCACGGGAAAGTCCTGAAAACGCTTTACGAAATTCTGATAGTGCTGCTGGGCCAGCACTGTGGTAGGCACCAGGAACACCACCTGTTTCCCGTCGCACACAGCCTTGAAAGCGGCTCTTAATGCCACCTCTGTCTTGCCGTAGCCCACATCCCCGCAGAGCAGCCGTTCCATAGGGCGTTCCAGCTCCATATCCGCTTTGATCTCTTCACAGCACTTCAGCTGGTCATCGGTCTCCTCGTATTCAAAGCTGTTCTCAAACTCCTGCTGCCACACAGTGTCCGGGCTGAAAGCATGGCCCTTTATTTGGGATCGCTTAGCATACAGCTCTACCATCTCCTGTGCATATTCACGGAGAGATTCTTTGATTTTAGAGGTCGTACGGCTCCAGTCACTGCTTCCCAGCTTGTTGACCTTCGGGGTTTTTCCTTCTGCACCGATAAATTTCTGCACACTCTCCAGCTGATATGTGGGCACATAAATAACGCCGTCATCCGCATAGAGGATCTTCACATAGTCCTTGCGGGTACCGTTGCTCTCGATGGTCTCAATACCGTCAAAGCGTCCGATCCCGTGGACATCATGCACCACAAAGTCACCCTTTTTGATATCCGCAAAGCTGGTGAGCGGCTTTCCCTTCTTCCGGGCCCGGGTCTTGCTCTTTTCTTTCTTGAAAAAGGATTTTCCGCTGATTACTGCAAAATCGGCCTTAGGATACACAAAACCGTTTTCCAGAGCGCCTACTGCTACGCCCAAGGAAAAATCACCGCCGCAGCCAGCTCTGTCCCCGATGAAAACGGCCTGGGGCTTTCCGTTTTCATGTAAATATTCCACGGTTCGCTCAGCTTTGCTTTTGGTCTCCGCCAACACAAGGATCCTGTGCGCTTCTGCGCTTTCCAGTCCTTTCGGGAAAGGCTCCGCCGTCTTCACCGGCACGGGAAATTCCGCCAGCTCTGTCCCCGCGAAAACGCCGGGAGAAAAAAGCTCCAGAAAAGAGACACTGCCGCAAATTCTTTTTCCGTGCAGTACCAATTGCTCCCAGGGCATGACCATGCCGAAACACTGGGAGAGCAAAGGGACTCTTTCGGAAAGCGATGTACAGATCCGCTTGTGCTCTTCCATCTGGAATGCAGCCGCCTCGGCATTCTCGTTTCTATTGTCAATAAACAGCAGTGCTTTTCCGGTATAATCGAAAATATCAAACTCTGTCCCCACAATAAAAGGCAGGTACCTGTCGTAGCCCGGGAACTTATGGCCGGGCGTCATTTTTTCCAGATCCGACTCGATCTTACCCATGAGAAGACGGGCTCTCTCCGGCATACCGTCCTTTTTCAGCTGTTCACACTGGTCTTCCACAGCATCCATAATTTTTTTTCTGATTTTTAACTCTGTCCCCACAGAAAAAATATTCGTCTCGCTGTCCGGAAGTATCGTAATCGTCTCGGCGATATCGCTTGTGCGCTGGGACATTGTATCGAAGATGCGAATGGAATCGATCTCGTCATCAAAAAATTCAATTCTGCAGGGAGCCTCTGCAGTAGACGG
>CBCSVZ010000030.1:0-8374 GCA_965143695.1 uncultured Oscillospiraceae bacterium | reverse complement strand
GCGGTGGCAAATCCACGATTGCGAACCTTCTGGCGCGGCTGTGGGATGTGAAATCTGGAACGGTAACGGTTCGCGGGACGGATATTCGGGATGTGCCGCTGGCTGAGTTGATGGAACAAATCAGCATGGTATTCCAGCGCGTGTACTTATTCCAAGACACAATTTATAACAATATCAGCATGGGCAAACCTGACGCCACTGAACAGGAAGTCTATGAGGCAGCTAAGAAAGCTCGGTGTTATGACTTTATCATGGCTCTGCCGGATGGATTTCAGACTGTTGTTGGCGAGGGCGGCGCTACTTTGTCCGGCGGCGAGAAACAGCGTATTTCTATTGCCCGCTGTATTCTGAAAGATGCCCCGATTGTAATTTTAGACGAAGCAACAGCCAGTGTCGATACTGATAATGAAAGTTACATTCAGGAGGCAATCAATGAGCTGGTCAAGGGTAAGACATTACTTGTAATTGCACATCGGCTGAATACCATCCGGCAGGCAGATCAGATTTTGGTAATCTCTAATGGACAGATTAGCGAACAGGGAACCCATGATGAGCTTATGGCAAAAGCCGGAATTTATCAGGAATTTGTCAATATCCGAAAAAAATCTGCTGGATGGAGCCTTACATAAGGGAGGAACGGATGAAACTTCATGCGTCAGGCGAGGACTACTTAGAGGCCATACTAATGCTGCAAAAGAAATCCGGCATGGTACGCTCTGTTGATCTTGCCCGACACATGGGCTTTAGCAAACCGAGTATCAGCCATGCAGTAGGTGTCCTGCGGGACGGTGGCTTTCTGACCGTGGATAAAGATGGTTTTCTCCATCTGACAGACATAGGCCGGGAGATTGCCGAGAAAATTTATGAACGGCACCGATTCTTTACGGAGCAGCTTGTCGCTGCCGGTGTCGATCAGGAAACGGCAGAGCAAGACGCCTGCCGGATAGAACACGCAATCAGCGAGGAATCCTTTCAGAAATTGAAAGACGCTTTAAGGAAGGAAGGTGATGACATGGGAAACTAGCGGTACTTGATTTATCGGAGAATGGCCGGCAGATTGGTGAGAAACTTTTTGTTTTGCTTGATGTTGAGCAGAAACGCGAAATGATACAGTTTGTCCTTGAAACAGAACAACAGCAGGGCTTTTCGGCCATCCCATGTACTAACCCGGATTCTTTTGGCGCACGGATAGATACGTCTCAACCTTTAACAGAAATTCGGGAAGGTGATCTGTATTTTTGTCTGGAAGAAAGAGAGGTCGCTGTCCAAGGGAAAAAGGTAGATTTGTCGGTCAGAGAGTTTAATGCCCTTTACTTATTGCTTATGAATCGAAGACGAGTAATGACCTTTGAAACCATAGCCTACCATGTATGGAGTGAGGAATATGTTGAGAACGAACTAACTGCGATTCATAACATAATGAGTCGGCTGCGGCAAAAACTCAAAATATCCCCGGACATTCCAGATTATATTATCAGTGTGCGCGGTGTTGGATATAAATTTGACACAACGCAGCAAAAGAAGTGAAATTACAACATCTTGATTAACTTCTGAGAAAAAGGTGAACGGAGGCTGATTACTATACCCTATATAATGTCCCCAAAGTAACAGATTGGGGGAAGTATAAAAGCAATACCGTTCTAATCTGTTTGTGCTCCCCCAGGTATGGGGGCAGACATGCACATTTGGAAGGTCCAATATTTCTACAGAAACCGACAACGATATAGCCGAAAATCTTTTAGTGACGCAGCTCAAAACGCTGCGGCGCTTTTTGTATCGACATATTTTTATCCTTTTCCCCAATACTCAACAAAATATTCCTATGAGCGCGTTCCTGAAATAAAACAGGTACGCGCTTTTTTCATATCTGAAAGGCGGACAAGCCTATCTGATTTTTTTCTTGTAGGCGGAACTCCTGGCTGTCGCTCCCCGCCCTCTGATTTCGATTTTGCCTATCAACTCAAAAATTGAAATTGGAGGATAATCTAATGAAAAAGATCAATCTGCGGGATTATTACCCGTTTTATACAACTGATACCATTGTGGAAGTGCCGGACGAAGTGGCTGATTTGCTCCATGAGTATAAGCTGAATGAGGCGGCTTATATTTTGCGTACATACCGGCACAAAGCATATTTTTCGCTGGACTATGATGCCAATGTCGAGCGTGACGCTCTGGTAATTGTCCTGACACCTGCGGATATTTTGGAACGGAAAGAAGAAAATGCCAGGCTGTATCAGGCACTTGCCTCTTTGCCGGAGAAACAGCGGAATCGGATTTATGAGCACTATTTTCTTGGCATGAGCAAATCGGATATTGCAAAAGCGGAGGGCACCCATAAGAGCCGAATTACTCGCTCTATCAATGCCGGCCTGCGAAGTTTGGAAAAGTTTTTGAAAGAACTTTCCTGACAGACGGCAACTTTGCCCCCGAAAATGAAATGAATAATAGAGGGACATATTCGGCAGACAAGTCCAATGGGTGCGGCCATACAGCACATGCTCTGGTCCACCCCAACTATAAAATGTCATAATGGCCGTGCCCTCGTTGCACTTTGACAACCGAATATACGTTGCTATGGGTACGTCATTCTGTGTTCCGAGCGGCAAATGGAGCGGCGCAAAGACAGGCAGCCAGGGAGGTGATGAATCCGGCTGTCCGAGCGATCCACGCAATCCATTGACCCGGCTGTGGCAGGCCGGGCGCGACGACGGCGCAGATCATAATGGTACTTTTTCACAATCTCTCACGGACTTGAAGGGAAGTCCCTGCGGTGTGCGCTTGCTCTGGCAAAGCGGCGGCATCTGCGGGGCTATGATGCGGTAAAGCTGGCCGCAGCCTATGGCAACCCCGCTTTGTGTAGACAGAGCTGCCGGGGGGCGTGGCAAATACGGCAAGCAAAATCGAAATCAGATACAATGGGCCGGACCTGTTTCTATTTATAGGGCGGGTCCGGCTTATTCATGTGGTTTTGATAGACCAGTAATTTCAGGAAGGAGTTGGTATTATGGAGAATATTACTGCTGGCGGAAGCGGTTCATTGGTAGACATTCGGGATGTCACCGTGGATAAGGAGCTTCCCCGCGAGGAACGAATCACTGAATTTGTGCGCCAGATCAAAAACCCTTACCGTTTTAAGTGCGGACGTTTTACCGTCCGGGCCAGCTTTGCCCCTGGCGGTGCCACCCTGGAGGAATGTATCAAGGGTATTTTACGGTGAAGCAAAATTTCTTCCAGAAAAGGGCTGACTTTCCCGTAAGAGCGTGGTACAATAAGAGTCGGAAAAGGAATTGAATACGGCATAACCACACTTCTTGAATTGCGGGGATTTTTCTGCGCAACGAAAGGAGTGTTTTTTTATGCAGGTTTATAAAGCTATTAAGTATATCCGTCTTTCCTATACGGATGACAAGTCGGTGGAAAGTGACAGCGTTGCCAATCAGCGGCGGCTCATTGATGATTTCATTGCCCGGCACCCGGAGATTGAGGTTGTGGCAGAAAAGATTGACGACGGTTACAGCGGTGTCCTCTTTGACCGTCCAGCATTTCAGGAAATGATGCGGATGATCGAACAGGGCGAGGCTAACTGTGTCATTGTAAAAGACCTTTCCCGCCTGGGGCGTGAGTACATAGAGACGGGCCGTTATATGCGTCGGGTATTTCCGGCCTACGGCGTCCGTTTTATCGCCATCAATGACAATGTAGACACGGAAAATGACGCTGCAGATGATCTCACCGTATCGGTAAAAAACATTATGAACGAGGCATACTGCCGGGATATTTCCGTAAAGACCCGGAGTGCCCTGGATGTGAAACGACGCAGCGGTGATTTTGTTGGAGCTTTTACTATTTACGGTTATGTAAAAACTGGCGACAAGCATAAGAGTTTGGAAGTTGACGAGTATGCAGCGGGTGTGGTACGGGATATTTTCAGAAAGCGTCTGGAAGGATTCAGTGCTTCCCATATTGCTGATGAACTGAACCGCATGGGTATTCTCTCTCCGCTGGCTTATAAGAGGAATCACGGGATGCCCCATGCCAAAGGCGGCTATACGGACCGTAAGGATTGTAAATGGTCTGCCACTACCATCATCCGCATTTTGAAGGACGAAACCTATACCGGGACACTGGTGCAGGGAAAACAGACAACGCCCCACTTCAAATTGAAGGAGCGTGAGGATAAGCCTTCATCCGAGTGGATTCGTGTAGAGGGCACCCATGAGGCGATTATCCAGAAACACGATTTTGACCTGATTCAGCGACTTCGCCGGATTGACACCCGGACCTCTCCTAAATCGGATAAGGTATATCTGTTCTCCGGTATTTTGATCTGTGGATGCTGCGGCTGCCGCATGACCCGTAAGACAAACCGCTACAAAGACAAGGAATACCACTACTACTATTGCCCTACGGGCAAAAAGAATGGCTGCGCTTCCTCTGTGATGCTGAAAGAGGACGACTTGATCGAGTGTGTGCAGGACAGCTTAAAGGGCCATATTGAAAATGTGGCTTCTCTGGATTCGCTGTTGTCCAGTATCAGTCAGGAACGGATCAACCGGGAACTGGCCCAGGAATACGCCGGACAGATCAGAGCCAATGAAAAACAGTTGGCACAGATTGAGGGTTTCAAGACGAAGCTCTATGAAAATCTGGTGAGCGGGATTCTTACCAAAGAAGAATATCTATCCTACAAGCGGAAATACAATGCGGACATTGAATTGCTGCAAAAGGCAGTTGCGGAATGGGAGGAACGGCTGACAGATGTATTGGAAAACCGCAGCGAGCGGAACCGCTGGATCAATCACTTCATGCAGTTTTCCACGATGGAGGAAATTGACCGCCGCGCAGTCATGCAGCTTATCCGCAGTATTCGCGTGATTAGCAAGGACGAGCTGCATATTGAATTTAATTATCAGGACGAATACAAAAAAGCGGTTGCCCTGGCAGAGCAGATCGTAGAACAGGCCGCGGAAAGGAAGGTGGGTTAAATGGCAAGAAAGAGCAGAAAAGAAACAGTAATCACGGCTGAGCCAGTACCATCTTTATATGTTCATGTAGCACTGTATATCCGGCTTTCCGTGGAGGATAACAAGAAACGGGGATGTTCGGTGGAAAACCAAAAGCTGGTCCTGAATGATTTTCTTGCTGATAAACCGGATTTTGTCGTCTATGATACCTATATCGACAACGGCATGACGGGCACGAATTTCCATCGTCCGGGCTTTCAACAGATGCTTTCGGATATTGAGGCAGGCTATATCAACTGTGTGATTGTTAAGGACCTATCCCGCCTGGGGCGTAATTCCATTGATACCGGCTATTATATCGAACAGTATTTCTACACGCACAATGTCCGTTTTATTGCGGTTACAGATCAGTTTGATACGGCAGACCCCGGCAATCTTCACGGAGGCATTATGCTTCCGCTGAAAAACATGATAAATGAAGCCTATTCGCTGGATATTGGCCGGAAGATCAAGGCCCAGGCAAGGCAGGCCATGAAAGACGGTGACTATATTGGCGCACGGGCTCCATACGGCTACCGGAAAGACCCGGAGAACTGTCATAAACTGCTGATTGACGAGGCCGCCGCTCCTGTTGTGCAGCAGATTTTCCAGTGGGCTTATGAGCGTGTAGCGTTAAACCGTATTGTGCGTAATCTGAATGAAATGGGGATTCCTGCCCCAAGCCATTATAAAAAGACTACCGGTGAAATTACCAGCCCTGGGCTGATCGGGAGCGGGAAATGGCAGACCCGTACTGTAATGAAGATACTGGAAAGTGAGGTTTATACCGGTGATCTGGTACAGGGCAAGACCAAAATTGTAGACCACCAGCAGGTACAGGCCGGAGACGATAATCTGATCGTTGCAAGGCATACCCATGAGCCTATTATCAGCCATGCGGTTTTTGAGGCGGTACAGGACTATCGGAAACAGGTCTGCGAGCAAAGCAAGGCTGTGCAAAAAAAACCATATACCCCCAATATCTTTAAGGGAAAGGTATTCTGTGCGGATTGCGGCAGGAGTCTCCACCGGCAGCGGGCGGAGCGCAAAAAAGGGCCGGATATTTACTGGTTTCATTGCCTTACCAACAGCCGGGTAGAAAAAGATAGCTGCAAGGGTGTGATGATACAGGAAACGGAGCTGATCGCTACGGTCACATCTGTTTTGGAGAAAGAGCTGACGGTTGCCCTGGGAATGTCTCTCCCCCTCTTTCAGTTGGAGGCAAGGCAAAAACAGGAAAAGGATAAACTCAGGGGCCAGATGTCATCCAAACGGCAGGAAATTGAAAAGAAACGCCGGTTGATCCGCGGCCTATATGAGAACTTTGTACAGGGTGTTTTGACAAGCGAGGAATACTTTGAACTGAAAGCGGATTATGAGGAATCCATCAATACACTGTCCGGTGAGATCACCGAGCTTGAAAGGGATATGGATGCTCTCGACGAACAGTTTGTACGCTACCGGACTATGGAAAAGGATGCAAAGTCACTGGCAAAGGATCACCTGCTTACGGCAGAACTGATTGACCGGCTGATTGAGCGGATCGAGATAGACCACAAACGGGATATTCATGTGACCTTCCGCTTTAAGAGTGAATTTCAGGGAAAGGAAGTGGAGTCATGCGCAAATATGTAATTGCCCTTTATATTCGGTTATCCGTGGAGGATATTAAGACAGAAAGTTTGAGTATTCCGAACCAGCGCCTTATCCTGCGGGAAAAAGCCATGTCGCTGCCGGAATGGGATAATGGCGAGGTTTTGGAGTTTGTCGATAATGGCCATACGGGTACGAATTTTGAACGTCCCGCAGTGCAGGAGCTTTTGACGATGGTGCAGGCAGGAAGTATCGACTGTATCATTGTCAAAGACCTATCCCGGTTTGGACGCAACAGCATTGAGACCGGTTATTTCATCGAGCGGGTGTTTCCGCTCTATCACACCCGGTTTATCTCTGTCAGCGACGATTTTGACACCGTCAATTTCAAAGGAGATACCGGAGGGATTGATGTTGCCTTTAAGTATCTTATCAGCGAGTGCTACAGCCGTGATATGTCCATGAAAACAAAAAGCGCCAAATATGCGAAGATGCGCCGGGGCGAGTACCAGAGCGTTATCTGTCCTTACGGCTACCGCAAAAGCGCAGACGGGCGTATGGAGCCGGACGAAAATGTTGCGGGAAATGTCCGTCTGATATTTGAATGGGCGGCTGAAGGCAATACCGCAGCAGAGATCACCCGCAAGTTGTACGCCCTCCATATTCCCACGCCTGGAGAGTATCGGAGGGATAACGGAAAAGACCATTATAATGTGTCAAGGACACACGGCGTATGGAGCAGTTCAACAGTCCTGCGGATGCTGGAGGATCAGCGGTATATCGGCACCTACATAATCGGCAAACGCAAGGTGCAGGAAATCGGCAGCCGCTGCATGAAGCTCAAAGATGAAAGCGAGTGGTTCAAAATCCCCGACCATCATTCCGCGATTGTCAGCAAGGAATTGTTTGAGCAGGCCAATACTTCTATTAAGCGTTTTTCCCTCCCCAATAAAAAAAGGCGTGACTATCTGCTTCGGGGAAAGGTGTTTTGTGGATGCTGCGATCATGCTATGTCACTCAGAAATGGAGCATGGTTTTATTGCCGTCATTCCGAAGTGTCAGAAAGTTTTCCCTGTCATGGCGTGCGGGTAAAGATGGCTGATCTGGAGCAGGTAGTCTTTGAGACGATCCGGGCGCAGATGTGTCCGGCGTTGGGAATCGACGGCAGTAAAGATAAGCTGGATTTACAGACGGTCCAGCAGGCCGAGCATGAAGATAAGTTGCGGGCTATACAGGACAGCAAACGGCAGCTTTATGAACGGTATGCGCTTGGCGAGATCGATCTGGAAACCTACCGGTCACAGAAAGCAGTATATGACGCGGAACTGGTACAGGCCAAGAATGTCCATGCCGCTATCACAGCGCAGACCAAACAGATACAGAGTGATTATGAGGCGAGGCTGAAACAGCGGGAAATTGTTCAGGAAGTAGGCAGCACCGATGTCCTGACGCAATCGCTGATAGACCGGCTTATCAACAGGGTATATGTTTTTCCTGGGGATCGGATTGAGATAGAATATGTTACGCAGGACTTTTTAGGAACGGAGAAATCTGGAAAGGAAGCATGAGCCATGAATACCGTATGGAACAGCTACGGGCAGCTATTGCAGCTGCCCGAAAAAACTTCAAAAAAGATGCAAATTTTTTTGTCGTGGGCTTGACATACGGGTGCCGCAGGGCGTGGAAGGTAAAGTGTCCGATGTCGGCATCTTTCAACAGACGGTCATAGTAATCCTTGAAGGTTTTCTGCTCAAAGTAGTGTCCAAACTCGTTGG
>CBCSVZ010000029.1:0-8412 GCA_965143695.1 uncultured Oscillospiraceae bacterium | reverse complement strand
AGCCCGGAAGGACTTCCTGATTGAGTTCAATCATTTCACCTGTGGAAACAGCCTCTTTTGTAAGACGCTCTCTTTCTTCCTCGGAACCGTCACACCAAACAATATTGTCAGGCTGAGTCAGATCGGCCATCTGCTCTACCCATTCTTTCACATAAATATTATTGTACATTCCATACCCTCTTTTCTACTATATTCAAAAAACTATCGTTTTTCATTATACACTAAGTCGGGTTTTTACGCAACAGCTTTTTGTTAATTATTTCTCAATCTGTTGGAAAGCTCCCCAAACTCTTCCGCACACAGCGCTTCACCGCGAAGCTTCTCATCCTTTCCCATCGCAGTGAGGGCTGCAAGCACCTGTTCCCTGCTGACCTCCAGATAGGGGGCATTACTCAGGGCATTGGTCAACATTTTACGCCTCTGACCGAAAGCCGCCTTAACAACTTTAAAAAAGTATGCTCTGTCCTTCAGATAGAAAGGCTCCTCTTCTCTGACGTTTAATCTTACTACGCAGGAATCCACCGCCGGCTGAGGGATGAAGCAGTGGGGCGGTACCGTAAATACAATCTCACTTTCGGAAAAATATTTTACCGCTACAGAAAGCGCCCCATACTCTTTGCCTCCCGGATCGGCAGTCATACGCTGGCCCACCTCTTTCTGAACCATAAATACCATCTGCCTGATTTCCGGCAGGGACATTTCCAGCAGATTCATAATGATGGGCGTAGTGATGTAATAGGGCAGATTCGCTACGACTTTGATTCCCCGGAAGCCTCTGCCGGTAAAATACGGCTCCAGAATTTCCCGGCGGATGTCCACTTTCAGGATATCCTTATTCAGAATTGCAATATTATCATGAAGCGCCGCAATAACACCCAAAGGCTCCATAAGATGTCTGTCAATTTCCACAGCCACAACAAATCCGGCTCTTTCGGCCATGACCTCTGTCATGATGCCCAGCCCCGGGCCGATCTCAATAACCAGATCCTCTTCTGTAAGCTCTGCAGCATCCACAATTTGCTCTACAACGCCACAATCGGTCAGAAAATTCTGACCGAGTGACTTAATAGGACGAATTGCAAACGCCTTCATTTTATCCCTTGTGTTGAACATAAATGATAACTACCTTAAACTGAATACATCTACGGACTGATCCTCAAGCACATAGATATTGACATATTTGACTCCCCATCTGTTGCAGGTAGCCTCGTCGTTCATATAAAGGTCTATAATATTCCCTTTAATAGAACCGCCGGTATCTCCCGCAATGGCATATCCGTAATCGGAAGCACCGTTCAGGCCTTCAACATAGACCTTGGTACCCATGGGTATTACAGAAGGATCTACTGCGATAACACCCATTTTCGCATAAAGTCCCGATGCTGTGGCATGCCCCCACTGTGCATCAGCAGTATACGCCGTCGCCTTAAAGGAGGAGTACACACCCGTGTACTGAACCGCTAAGCCCTTGCTCGTAACAGTACGCTTTTTGGTTCCGTATATCACGATCTTCTTTACCGGCTCTTTTGTTACCTCACTGGATGCAATATCCTTGGAAATAACCTCGCCGTCCTGCTTCTTAATAACATATTCAACGGTACGCAAGCCGTTCTCACCCTGTTGTACGACCTTGGAATCACCCTCGTACATTGCGCCGTCAGCCTGATATTCCGTATCAAACTCTATAGCCCACTCGACAGTTTCATAGGTGGTCTCAACAGGTGAACCCGCAGCTCCTGCCGCCCCGGACACTTCCGCATCCAATCCGCCTCTGGAGGAAAGCTCCACACTGTCAAATACAATAGGCTGATAAGAAATTTCCGGAAATTCATATAGCTGTCCCGGTACGGAAAGTACGGTTTCATTTTCATTTACAATTTCAATCTTATCCACATCGGCCAGCAATGTGTCCGTGTCACAGCTGACAACGTCACCTGCTTTTAAAACGATGCCTGCTTTCAGCAGTGCTTCTCCTACGGTTCCCCCATCGGAAGTAAGTTCAATGAGTTCTCCGTTATAATTTACTACCACTGTGTTGATATCAGCAGCAAAAACCGTAGCTGCAACACAAACCGATGCGACCAGGGTCCCGATAAGAATTAAGGGATAGCGAAGCAGTCCTATTCTGTTTTTCATTTCGCCCAGTCTTAACCTCAAAAAAAATCAACTCCTGAAAATCATTTCGTTGGCACAGCCATACTAACCCAAATTTTCAAGCGGTGTCAAGCAGAAGTCACAGTTTCGTTACAATCTGTTATAAAAGTTCTCCTAGTTTCTGGAAGAATTCTCCTGTTTATTCCATTTATTTCTAGTTATTTCCAATTATGGAAGGAATCTGTATGCTTTTTACGCGGAATAATTTCCAATTATTTCCATGGGGTTTGCGCTTTTTCTCTCAGATGATAGAAGGAAATTGCGTTTTCACTGGTGATTTTACAAAAACAGTCCAATAAAACACCCTTGATTTCGCATATTTTTTGCGCGGTAAAAGGGATCATGGACGAGTCATTTCGTTCCCCCCGGTGCGGCACAGGAGTCATATACGGGCAGTCGGTTTCCAGTAAAATTCTGTCCGTAGGAATCACATCCAGAGCTTCAACGATCCTTCTGGCATTCTTAAAGGTTACAGCGCCTCCGATGGACACATAATACCCTCTTTTCATAATGACCTCCGCCATTTCACGGCTGCCGGAGTAACAGTGGATCAGACATCCGGATGCAGGAGAAAGCTCCTGATCGAGGATCTTCAGGGTATCCTCATGAGCCTCTCGGTCATGGATGACTACAGGCATTTGCAGCTCTCCTGCCAGTCTCAGCTGTTGGCGGAATACCTCCTGCTGTACCTGTCGCGGAGCAAAATCATAGTGGTAATCCAGGCCGATTTCTCCGATAGCCACACATTTTTCGTGTTGGGCAAGTTTTCTTATTTCTTCAATATCTTTGGGTAAAATGCCCTGTGCCTTATGGGGGTGGATTCCCACCGCCGCAAACAGGTACGGAAAAGCATCGGCCATCTGAAGCGTTGTAACCGCAGTCGGTATATCCTGGGCTGCATTGATGATAACATCACAGCCTGCTTCGTAAACCTCGGCAAGAACAGTCTCCCGGTCCTCATCGAAGGCCTCATCGTCATAATGTGCGTGTGCGTCAATATACATATATAAAAGCCTCTTTTCTACTATACTAATTACAATACCAGGACAGGTTTAAAATCCAGATAGTCTGCGGACACCAGTCGGTAATCCGTAAGGGAGCCTTCCTTAAGTCTGCCGTTCAGGGCCCAGCGGTGAGAAGGGCCGTGAAGATGGCCGTAATAGCAGTGTTCCACCCCGTATTCCTCCAGAAGCTCCGTAAAGCCGCTGCTGTCATGGTGAAAATTGAAAGGAGGATAGTGCAGGAAGGCGATGATTTTACCCGTAGCGGAGGAGGCACTTTGTAATGACATGCCAAGGCGGAGGACCTCTCTTCTGTAGAGCTTGGCATCCTGCTCGGGAAATCCTTCCGCTCCCCCTCTTTCCGGGCACTTCCAGCCCCTTGTCCCGCAGATACAGACTTGCTTTTCTTCTATATATATATAGGAATTATGTAAAAAGCGGATACTCGTCAGCTGTCGTTCCTCTTTCAGGGCCTCCAGCTTTCTTCCCGTACTCCACCAGTATTCGTGATTTCCCTTAAGCAAAATCTTTCTGCCCGGTAGTGTGTCAAGAAACTGTAAATCGGGAATGACTTCTTCAAAATCAATGGCCCAAGAAATATCACCGGGGACCACAACAAGGTCCTCGGGCTCCACCGTATCCCGCCACGCTTCCTCTATTTTTTTATGGTGATCTGCCCATTGCTCTCCAAATATTTCCATGGGCTTATTGGATGCCAGGGACAAATGCAAATCTCCTATGGTATAGATATTCATGTCATGTCTTCTCCTTCAGGGCTTCAAAAAGAGCCTCTGCTGCCTTTTGATTCATTCCGGGCACTTCTGCAAGTTCCTCCAAAGAAGCCTTCTTAACAGCCGCAAGGGAGCCAAAATGCTTTAGAAGCGCAAATTTCCGTTTCTTTCCTATGCCCGGTATACCGTCCAAAACCGACTTTTTGTACCGCTTTTCACTGAGCTTGCGGTTATATTCAACAGCAAACCGATGTGCCTCATCCTGTATGCCGCTGATAAAATGCCACAGCTCCGGATCATCGCGCAGCCTGTATTCACCGGGCTCTCCCACAAGAGCCCTTGTTCTGTGTCTGTCATCCTTTACCATACCGAAAATGGGAATATCCATAGAAAACTTCTGCGCAATCTCTTTTGCTGCTTCCGTTTGTCCGATTCCTCCGTCAATCAGGATCAAATCAGGCATCTCCGCAAAGCCTTTATCCTTCTGCTGCAAATGGGTGAACCGTCTGGTTAAAGTCTCCTTAAGGGAGCCTATATCATTCCGGGAGGTAATCTGCTTCATTTTAAAGCGTCTGTAATCCTGCTTATAAGGCTTCCCATCCAAAAAGACGACCATGGAGGCATTGATTTCGCTGTCGCCCAGATTAGAAATATCATAGGCTTCAATTCTCCTGGGCACCTCCGAAAGGCCCAATACCTGTCTGGTATGCTCCAGGATCTTCAGATCTTTCACTTTGATCTGATTGCCCTTCGATTCAAAGTTCAGAAGCATAATAGCGGCGTTGTTCCTTACCATAAGAGAGATTTTACGCATTTCTCCCCGCTTGGCATTGAGAATACGGCACTTATGCTCCGCGTTTCCCGAAAGCATTTTACCGAGAAGCTCGGCTTCATTCTCAGGCAGTTCAGGGTCTGTATATATTTTAGAAGGAATCAGCCTGTCCGTACCGTAGTACTGTTCAATGAAGGACTGCAGTAATTCTGCCGGGGGCTCGTCACCTGCGCCCTCCATGATAAAAAACTCTCTGCCGAGTATCTTGCCGCCGCGGATAAAGAAAATCTGGATACAGGCGTTGACATTGTTTTCGGCAACAGAAATGACATCGCAGTTCTCCCCGCCGATGTGTTCTGCCTTCTGTTCCGCAGTCAACCGGTTTAAAGCCTTGATACCGTCTCTGAGTTTCGCCGCCCGCTCAAAATTCAGCTGTGCAGCTGCCGTTTGCATATCCTGCTCTAATTTTTTCTTTACGGCTTCCTGCTTTCCGCTCAGAAAATCGCAGATTCCCGAAACATACTCCATATAGGTCTCCCGTGTCACGTTACCCTGACAAGGGCCGCAGCAAAGACCTATGTGATGATTCAGGCATGCTCGCTCTTTTTTATCGGGAGCAATCTTCTTATCGCACAACCGTAAAGGAAAGATCTTACGCAGGGCATATAAAGTGGTATTCACCGTATCCATGCTGCAATAGGGCCCGAAATACTTATTGCCGTCCTTTTCGATCTTTCTTGCAGGCTGGGCTTTCGGGTAGCCATCGGTCAAGGTAACCTTGATATACGGGAACCCCTTGTCGTCCTTTAAAAGAATATTGTATTTAGGACTGTATTTTTTAATCAGATTGCACTCTAATACCAGCGCCTCGTATTCGCTGTCGGTAACTATGTACTCAAATCTGGCAATCAGAGCAATCATATTTGTTATTCTCTGATTGTGGTCTCCTTTTCTGAAATAAGAGCTGAGGCGGTTTTTGAGCACAACAGCTTTGCCCACATAGATGACGGTATCCTCTTGATCGTGCATCAAATATACGCCGGGCTTCTCAGGGACTCTCTTCAATTCTTCCTTAAAATCAAACATAACACTGATATTTTACCATGGAGAAGAGGATGGAGGCAAGGCTTCCGCCTGCCCCCGTCTCTATATTATCCGTTTACTTGTTTTGCGGCTCCGGAAGCATTTTTGATATCGTCGCCGATGTCTTCAATACCCTGGCCGATGTCCTCGCCTAAGTTGCCGCTATGGTCAGTTCCTTTAGGAGCTGCCGACGTACCCGGATTTGTATTGTGATCCGGGGACGCACTGTGGTTTGGAGAAGCACTGTGATTCGGTACACCGGTCTTGCCGTCTGCTGTTGCAGAAGGTGCTGCGCTGCCGGACTGCTGTACTTTGCCGTCTTCCATCCGACATCCGCAGAAGGCAGCAAGCATTACGACCGTCAGCACGCAGAGAATTATTAATTTCAATGATTTCATTGTTATCCTCCCTTTCAACAGTAGTATTTACCATGGAAGAAAAGCTATACATCCAAAAAATAGAAAAAAGGCCGTCACTTACGTGACGGCCTTTAGAGCCATAGAAAATCTATTACTCAATAATTGTTGTTACTGTTCCGGAAGCAACGGTACGGCCACCCTCACGGATAGCGAATCTCAAGCCCTCTTCCATAGCAATCTCAGTAATCAGCTTTACTTCGATCTCAACGTTGTCGCCGGGCATAACCATTTCTGTTCCCTCGGGAAGAGTAATTGTACCGGTAACGTCAGTTGTTCTGAAATAGAACTGAGGTCTGTAGTTTGTGAAGAACGGGCTGTGACGGCCACCCTCATCCTTAGTCAAAACGTAAATCTGACCTTTGAAATGGGTATGGGGATGAATAGAACCGGGTTTTGCCAATACCTGACCTCTCTCGATCTCGCTTCTCTGAATACCTCTGAGCAGCGCACCGATGTTATCACCTGCATATGCCTCGTCCAGAAGCTTTCTGAACATCTCAACACCGGTAATAACGGTCTTCTTCTTCTCATCGGAAAGACCAACGATTTCAGCTTCATCGCCAACCTTAACAGTACCTCTCTCTACTCTACCGGTAGCAACAGTACCACGGCCTGTAATTGTAAATACATCCTCAACAGGCATCAGGAAAGGCAGATCTCTCGGTCTCTCAGGAGTAGGAATGTACTTGTCAACAGCATCCATCAATTCGTGAATGCAAGCATACTCAGGAGCGTTAGGATCCTCAGATGTGCTTTCCAAAGCCTTCAGAGCAGAACCTCTGATGATCGGAATCTCATCGCCGGGGAACTCGTACTTATTCAGCAGATCTCTGATTTCCATCTCGGAAAGGTCCAGAAGCTCCTGGTCCTCTTCAGAAAGCTGATCGCACTTGTTCATGAATACTACTATGTAGGGCACGCCTACCTGACGAGCAAGAAGAATATGCTCTCTTGTCTGAGCCTGCGGGCCATCCGGACCGGAAACCAACAGGATAGCACCATCCATCTGTGCAGCACCGGTGATCATGTTCTTTACATAGTCAGCATGTCCGGGGCAGTCAACGTGAGCATAGTGACGAGCGTCTGTCTCGTACTCAACGTGTGCGGTGTTGATCGTGATACCTCTGGCTCTCTCCTCGGGAGCATTGTCAATCTGATCATAAGCCTTAACCTCAGCATGTCCGCCCAAAGCAAGGACTTTCGTGATCGCTGCAGTCAAAGTAGTCTTACCGTGGTCAACGTGACCGATCGTACCAATATTTACATGTGGTTTTGTTCTTTCGAACTTCGCTTTTGCCATTTTAAACTTCCTCCTTATTATTGATAACAATAAACTCTTAATTTATATAGCGCATGATATAATCATACACAATTTTCCGTCTCTAGGCAAGTACTTTTTTGCATTTCAAAAAAATTATGCCCAAAAACAGTATTTTTATACAAAAACAGATCGCAATCAACCTTTGTTTTTGTTTGCCAATACAGCTTCCTGTACGCTTCTCGGAACTTCCTCATAGTGACTGGGCTCCATTGAGAACGCACCGCGTCCCTGTGTCATGGAACGAAGCGCTGTAGCATATCCGAACATCTCTGCCAAAGGAACCATCGCAGTAATGGACTTTGCACCGCCGACATCCTCCATGCCCTCGATCTTACCTCTTCTGGAGCTGAGGGTTCCGATAATATCACCCAAATACTCTTCGGGGACATTAACACTGACCTTCATAATAGGCTCCAACAGAACAGGATCGGCTTTCTTGCAGGCTTCCTTAATCGCCATAGAACCGGCGATCTTAAATGCCATTTCCGATGAGTCTACATCGTGGTAAGAACCGTCTACCAGAGATACCTTCAGGTCTACTACCTGATATCCGCCCAGAACACCTGTCTGTAAAGCTTCCTGGATACCCTGATCAACAGGTCCGATATACTCCTTGGGGATTACGCCGCCCACAATCTTGTTTTCAAAAGAGTAGCCTGCGCCGCGCTCCTGAGGCTCAACTTCAATCACACAGTGGCCGTACTGTCCGCGTCCACCGGACTGACGTACGAATTTACCTTCCTGTCTGACAGCCTTACGGATACCCTCTCTGTAAGCAACCTGAGGATTACCCACATTCGCCTCAACCTTAAACTCTCTCAGAAGTCTGTCAACGATAATCTCCAAATGGAGCTCGCCCATACCTTCGATGATCGTCTGTCCGGATTCTTCATCCGTATGAACACGGAAGGTAGGATCTTCTTCAGCCAGT
>CBCSVZ010000028.1:0-8599 GCA_965143695.1 uncultured Oscillospiraceae bacterium | reverse complement strand
CCGAATTAACCAAAATTATGAAGGAAAAATAGCCAAACTACAGAATTCGACACCTTCTGTGCACTTTTGGGAAATAATCACTTTTTGTTTACAGACCCCTTCCTGACAGCTAGTATTGCCCGTACAAAACTGTTAAGGAAGGTGGCTGTTATTTATGGTATCAAATGTATTATCCTTCGGCACAAACGGGCTGAAAGCCTTTCCTGTCCATGTGGAATCTGATGTGAGCAGAGGAATCCCGGACTTTGAAATTATAGGGCTGGGAGACGCGGCGATCAAAGAATCCAGGAAGCGGATCTGGTCTGCCCTCAGAAATCAGTCCTTCGACTTTCCGCCGGGAAAAGTTATTATCAATCTGGCGCCGGCCTCTATTAAAAAGGTGGGGACAAGTCTGGATCTGCCCATTGCCGTAAGCATTCTGACCTCGGTGGGGATCCTCAAGCCGAGCATGCTGGCGGATACGGCGATCATAGGGGAACTGTCCTTAGAAGGGGAATTAAAGGGCATCGACGGGATTCTGCCGATGATCGAACTGGGCAAGCGTTCGGGGATCAGGCGCTTTGTGATCCCCAGAGAAAATGCCGCCGAAGCGGGACTGGCGGGACATGTTTATCTTTGCAGTGTGGCGAACCTGCGCAGCGCGGTGGCGATGCTTGCCACAGGGAGTATGGGGGTCTATACAGGGGAGGGAATTACAGACGCAGTACACGGAGAAGAAACCTGGGAGTATGACTTCTCCCGGATCGCAGGTCAGCATGAGTGTAAGCGGGCGCTGGAAATTGCCGCTGCGGGCGGGCATAATATTCTGATGCTGGGAGCGGCGGGCTGCGGAAAGAGTATGCTGGCGGCCTGTCTTCCGGGCATCCTTCCGCCCATGGATTACGAGGAAAGCTTTGAGAATACGGCCATATACAGCATGGCCGGAAAGCTGGAGCGGCATCTGCCGCTTATGACGGCGAGACCGTTCCGCAGGATACACAGCGCTACCACCCTGAGGGGTCTGACGGGAGGCGGCCGGCCTGTTAAAATGGGCGAGGTCACCCTGGCAAATCACGGTGTGCTGTTCTTTGACGAAATAACGGAGGCGGAGAAGCGCGTAATCGATGCGCTCCGGGATCCCTTGGAGAATCGATTCATCAATTTGTCTGTGCTGGGCGTTTCTGAGACATTGCCCGCGGATTTTATCTTTGTTGCCGCCGGAAATCCCTGTAAGTGCGGGAAACTGTTTGAAGAAGGCAGGCAATGCAAATGCTCAAGATCCCAGATCAGGCAGAAGCTGGGGAAGCTGTCTCTGCCGATTCTGGACAGGATCGATATGCATGTTATTGTCAGAAGTGTTCCTTTTACAGAGATGTCCGGCACCGTCCGGGAAGAACCCTCTGCGAAGGTACGGGAGAGGGTGCTTGCGGCCAGAGATATACAGAAGAGGAGATATCAAAAAGAAAGCTTTCGGCTGAATGCCCATATGACAAGGGACGGTCTGGAACACTACTGCAGGCTTGACAGGGAATCCATGGAGCTTATGGAGGAGGCTGTGGTCGGGATGGGACTCAGTATGCGAAGCTATGACAGAATCCTCAAGGTTTCCAGAACCGTTGCAGATCTGGAAGGGGTGGAGCAAATTACCTCCGCGCATGTAGCCGAGGCCTTCCAGTACCGGTGTATGGATAATTTCCGGCAATATCTGTAGGAGGTGGATTCGATGCAGGATTCTAATGTTAAGAGCGATGTTATATGGATATGGCTGTCTCAGCTGGGCAGGCCTGTCAACCGGATCGTGCAGGAGCTGCTTCATTTCTTTGGCACTGCGGAGGCCGTCTGGCAGGCCGACTGTAAGAGTGCTCTGCCTGACGCGGTGCTTAAGAACAGAGAACTTACCTCCCGGCTTCTGGATCCCGGAAGAAGGGAGCAGGCCATGCAGATATATGAAAGGGCTACTGCGGACGGAGGAAAGATTCTTCACCTGGGGAAGAATACCTATCCGGCGCTTCTCCGGCAGATCTATGCGCCGCCGGTGGTTCTGTACTGCTACGGAACGCTTCCTCCGAAGGACATTCCTCTGTTGGCCATGGTAGGCTCCAGAAGCTGTACCTATTACGGCAGAAGCACTGTCTATCAGCTGGCCTGTGAGCTGGCTTACTGCGGGATCGGCATTGTAAGCGGTCTTGCCAAAGGAATCGACGCCAGAGCCCATGAGGGTGCGATCGCCGGAGGCGGATATACCGTCGGTGTCCTGGGAGGCGGCGCGGATGTGATCTATCCTTATGAGAATATCCATCTTTACTACAAAGTAAGAGAATACGGCTGTGTCATGTCTGAGTATCCTCCGGGAACCCAGCCCCTGAGAAATCATTTTCCGGCGCGAAACAGAATCATAGCAGGACTTACCTTCGGGACCTTTGTGTGTGAGGCCGCCAGGAGCAGCGGTACCATGATCACCGTGGACAGAGCCATCGAAGAAAACCGGCAGATTTATGCACTGCCGGGTAATATCGACAGTGAATTCAGTCAGGGGACCAATCAGCTGATCAAGAGCTGTGCCGTATGCGTAACAAGCTATAGGGATATATTAGAAGATATCGGCTTTGAGCCTGACAGGCTTCCGCCGAAGGATACCCTGATCAGGCTTCAGGGGCTGGAGGGTAACACTCTGAAGGTCGCAGAGGCAGTTGGAAAGGGATGCGGAAATGCAGACGCCATTCAAAAGGAAACCGGGCTTTCCTCTGGGGCAATACAGACCGCTTTGACAATATTGGAGGTGAAGAGTATTATTAGAAGAAATCCCAGAGGAGGATTTTATTTAATATAATTCAGAAATAGTTAACAGACAATTCATATAGGCCTGTTATATAATACAACCTGTATGAAATTTGGAGGTGTGCCATGTCAGATTATCTTGTCATTGTCGAGTCTCCTACGAAAGCAAAGACAATCGGTAAGTTTTTAGGAAAGAAATATCAGGTTATGGCTTCGGTAGGTCATTTGAGAGATCTGCCCAAAAGCCGTATTGCCGTGGATATAGAGCATGATTTTACTCCCCAGTATACCAATATCAGGGGGAAAGCGGATTTAATTAAAGAGCTGAAGAAAAAGGCTGCTGCCGCGGATAAAGTTTTTCTTGCAACGGACCCTGACCGTGAGGGAGAAGCCATTTCCTGGCATCTGGCATATTTGCTTGGAATAGACGAGCAGTCAGAGTGCAGAGTTTCCGTAAACGAAATTACCCAGAACGCAGTTAAGGAAGCCATTAAGCATCCCCGGAAGATCGATATGGAGCTGGTGGATGCCTATCAGGCCAGAAGAATACTGGACCGGGTAGTGGGTTACAAGATCAGCCCGATCCTCTGGAAGAAGGTAAAGAAAGGTCTGAGCGCCGGCAGAGTACAGTCTGTAGTGACCCGTCTTATCTGTGACAGAGAAGAGGAAATAGAGGCCTTTGTCCCCAAGGAATACTGGTCTCTGGAGGCGGTCCTTCAGAAGCAGGAGGACAAGCTGCTGAAGAAGAATGAATTCACGGCGAAATTCTACGGCACCAAGTCCAAAAAAATGGCTTTGAATAATAAGGAGGAAGCGGATAAGATCCTGGCCGCCATAGAGGGGAAGGAGTTTCAAGTGCTATCCGTAAAGGAAAGTGATAAGAGGCGGGCTCCGGCAGCGCCTTTCACCACCAGTACCATGCAGCAGGAGGCCTCCCGTAAGATCGGATTCCCCACCTCCAAGACAATGCTGATCGCGCAGCAGCTTTTTGAAGGCGTGGATTTGGGACGGACAGGCGGCCTGACAGGTCTGGTAACCTATATCAGAACCGACTCCACACGAATCTCCGATGAGGCCGCGGGGAAGGCGCGGGAATTTATTTCCAAACTGTACGGGGAGGATTATCTGCCGAAGTCCGGAAGAATTTATAAAAACAGAAATTCTTCTCAGGATGCCCACGAAGCCATCCGGCCTGTCAATATTGATTTGAAACCGGAAGAAATCAAGACAAAGCTTACTTCAGACCAGTATAAGCTTTATAAGCTCATCTATGACCGTTTTATTGCCAGTCAGATGGCGGATGCCGTTTTGTCCGTGTGCAGCGTGGATATTGAGGCGGGGGAATATCTCTTCCGAGCCAGCGGATCCGCGGTTAAGTTCGACGGCTTTACCAAATTGTATGAGGAAAGCCGGGATGAGAAGAGCGAGGATCCCCAGGGCAAGCTCCCCAAGCTTGCGGAAAATGAGCTTTTGATTAAGAAAGCCCTTAAGCCCGAGCAGCATTTTACCCAGCCCCCTGCCAGATATACGGAGGGCTCTCTGGTGAAGACCATGGAGGAGTACGGTATCGGCAGACCGAGTACCTATGCCACCATTGTGTCGACCGTTCAGGCCAGAGGCTACGTCGGAAAGGAGAAGAAGACCCTCTATCCTACTGAACTGGGCAGAAACGTAAACGGACTTATGAAGCAGAGCTTCCGGGATATCGTTGATGTGGAGTTTACCGCACATATGGAGGAAGAACTGGATGAGATCGAGCAGGGTCAGGTAAAATGGACCAATGTTCTGAAGGAATTCTACAAAGGCTTTGCTCCGGAGCTGGAGAAAGCGGAAAAAGAAATGGAAAAAATCGTTATTGCAGACCCTGTCAGCGATGTTCCCTGTGAAAAATGCGGACGCATGATGGTATACAAGACCGGTAAATTCGGAAAATTCCTGGCATGTCCCGGTTTCCCGGAGTGCAGAAATACCAAGGCAATTATAGAAGAGGTGGGGACACCCTGTCCGGAATGCGGTAAGATGCTCATCTTCCGGAAAACCAAGACAGGAAAGCGGTATGTAAGCTGCAGCGGCTATCCGGACTGCAAATTCAATTCCTGGAATATTCCTACGGGTGCCAAATGCCCCAAGTGCGGAAGCTATATGGAGAAGCCCATGAACCGGGGCGGCAATACCGTCGTATGCAGTAATAAAGAATGCAAATACACAGTGAAAGAGGCGCCTGGAAAATGAGCAAAGCTGTTCATGTGATCGGCGGCGGACTGGCGGGCTGTGAGGCTGCGCTTCAGGCGGCCTCTTTCGGTGTACCGGTCATCCTCTATGAGATGAAACCGGGTAAAATGTCTCCGGCACATCACATGCCGGGTCTGGGAGAACTGGTGTGCAGTAATTCTCTTAAGGCCATGGAGTTATCTGCTGCTTCCGGTCTTCTCAAGAGCGAAATGGAGGTTCTGCACTCCGTCAATATGAAGTGTGCCAGGGCCACGGCTGTAGCCGCAGGCGGCGCTTTGGCTGTGGACAGAGAGGCCTTCTCCGCTAAAATGACGGAGGCCGTTTCTGCGGAAAAAAACATTACGGTCCTACACCGGGAAATTAACCAGATCAGAGATATTGAAGACGGAGAGATCGTCATTGTAGCTTCGGGCCCCCTTACTTCTGAGACGCTGGCGGCAAATATTGCCGCTGATATAGGAAAGCCCTCTCTCCGCTTTTTTGATGCGGCAGCGCCGATCCTTTACAAGGAATCCATTGACATGAACATTGCCTATCGGGCGGCAAGGTACAATAAAGGAACAGCGGATTATATCAACTGTCCTATGAACAGAGAGGAATATGAGGCATTTTACCGGGAGCTGATCCATGCGGAAACGGCGCCGGTACACGGCTTCGAAGAACACGCTCTCTATGAGGGCTGTATGCCCATAGAGTCTATGGCGAAGCGGGGGGAGGATACCGTAAGATTCGGCCCGCTGAAACCGGTGGGACTTGATAAACCGGACGGGACCAAAAACTATGCGGTGGTACAGCTGCGCCAGGATGATACAGAAAGCACAATGTTCAACATGGTAGGCTTCCAGACCAGACTGAAATTCGGAGAGCAGAAAAGAGTGTTTTCTATGATACCGGGGCTTGCCGGCTGTGAGTTCGCCAGATACGGAGTCATGCACAGAAATACATATATACAGTCTCCCGGCCTTTTGGACCGGACCTATCAGGTGCTGTCACCCGAGAAGTTCGGCTGGGGAAAGCGCACGGTGTTTTTCGCCGGACAGCTTACAGGCGTAGAGGGCTATATGGAATCTGCGGATTCCGGTCTGGTCGCCGGAATCAACAGCGCGATGGCATTTCTGGGCCGTGAGAAGGTGATCTTCCCGCGCCATACGGCCACCGGGGCTCTGGCTGCCTATGTTTCTGAGTACAAGGGGAAAGATTTTCAGCCCATGGGCATAAATTTTGGTATAATAAAAGAGCCCGATGAAATTGCGGACATGAAATGCAATAAGAGAAATAAAAAGGAGCGCAGAGAGCTGATTTCGAAGCTGGCTGTGGAATCCGTAAGAGAGGCAGTGAAGGGACTTTATGTATAAGCGGATTGTATTGTTGGGAATGCCGTGTTCAGGCAAGTCGTCTATCGGAAGGGCTGTGGCAGCGCAGATGAAATGCCGGTTTATTGATATGGATCAGATGATAGAACAGCGCACGGGAATGACAGTCCCTGAGCTGTTTGAGAAAAAGGGAGAAGCAACCTTCCGGAAGCTGGAGGAAATTCTTGCGAAAAAGCTGGGACAGACACAGAATGTGGTGATCTCCACCGGCGGAGGGATTGTTACGCGACCCGAAAGTATTGAGCCTCTGGCCAACGAAGAGAGTTATGTGATCTTTTTATACAGAAGCTTCTATAAGCTTGTCAGTACGCCCCAGACGATTATTGACCGCAGGCCTCTGCTTCGGGAGAAGAGCGCCAGCGAATTCCATGCCATGTATAAAGAGAGAATGCCCCTTTACCGGAAATACTGTACGGTGGAGGTCAAGAATGAGACGGAGCGTGAGGAATCCGTTCGGGAGATTCTGGCCAAAGTGAAAGAAGAAGGCATTGATTTCAGAAAAAAAGGATGATGTTATGATGAAAGTATTGGTTATCAACGGACCGAATTTGAATTTACTGGGAGTCAGAGAGCCGGGTATTTACGGAAGTGAAACCTATGCGTCCCTGTGTGCATATATTGAAAAGGCTGCGGCCGATATGGGCATTGAAACAGCCTTTTATCAGTCCAACCATGAAGGCGCTATTATCGACGAGATCCACGGAGCCATGGGAGTATATGACGGCATTGTCATTAATCCCGGTGCGTATACCCATTACAGTTATGCCATACTGGATGCCCTGAAAGCAGTGCAGATTCCTGCGGTGGAGGTCCATATCAGCGATATTCATTCCCGGGAAAGCTTTCGCAGTGTATCGGTAACGGCGGCAGGCTGTATCGGACAGATCTCGGGCCATGGATTTCAAGGCTACTGTGAGGCTCTGGAAATGTTGAAGTCCTATAGAAGGTGAGCGGTGTATGTTTCAAAATATGAAAGCGGATATCTACCTGAACAGCGTTTTTGACATTGACAGTGACAGTCTGAAGCAGAAGGGCATCCGGGGGATTCTGTTTGATATCGATAATACATTGGAGCCCTATCATACGGCTGTCCCGGGAAGGGCGGTCATAGAGCTTTTTCATAAATTGAGCTGTGAGGGTTTTAAAATAGGGGTGATTTCCAATGCCAAAATGGAAAGGGCTTTGGAATTTTGTGAAAATGCCACGCCCTTTTGGATTGCCAAGGCCGGTAAGCCTTTGGCCAGAGGATACCGGCAGCTTGCTGCCATGATGGAGCTGGAGCCGGAAGAACTTGCGGCCGTGGGCGACCAGCTCTATACCGATATTCTGGGCGGAAACCGGTTTGGATGTTATACGATTTATGTAAAGCCTCTGGAGGGCAGGGAGCCGCCTTTCGTAGCATTGAAACGGTTGCTGGAAAAGCCTTTTTTGAAAGGAATTGTTTGATATGAGGAAGAAAATGATTTTGGAGTGTGCCATTGCAATTGCCGTTGTGGCGGTTCTGGGACTGGTTCTGTATTTTGCTCTGGGAGACCCGGTGGTGGAGGTTTCTCAGATCAACGGTGTTACTGCCTACGGAAAGAACAGGGAGACAGGGTCGGTATCCGGTGCGGCACTGGAAAGTGCAGATGCGGATAAGGTGATTACGATCTTCGGCGGAAAGAAGAAGTCTTCCTCTTCCCCGGGGGATCTGTTCAGCGAAGACTGCGCCTTTGTACTTACGGACGGGGATACGGAATACTATTATTTTCTTGCGCTGGACGGAAGCAATTATATCTGCAGTGCCAATGACGATATGTATTTTGAAATTTCCGATTCCGAACGCTCTGTTCTGGTCAAGCTGCTGGCAGATTATTGCGGTTACAGGGAATGAGAAACGCCAATTTGATTGAAATTTATTGACGATGTATATATTATTATATATAATGAATATATTAAATTCAAGAAGGTGGTGAAAAAATGTCACAGACAAATATCAATATCCGCATGGATGCCGAATTGAAGAGGCAGTTTGAAGCTTTTTGTGCTGACGTTGGTATGAGTATGACGACAGCGTTTTGTATTTTTGCCAAGAAGACCGTTAAAGAAAACAGAATTCCCTTTGAAATCGGTGGTTCTATACCAAATGAAACAACCAGACGGGCCATTGAAAACACGCAAAAAGGTATCGAATTAAGCAGAGCGTTTTCCTCTGTCAGAGAATTGATGGAGGACTTGAATGCTGAAGATCAGGTATG
>CBCSVZ010000027.1:0-8664 GCA_965143695.1 uncultured Oscillospiraceae bacterium | reverse complement strand
AAAGAGTGGCCGATCTCCGTTCCGAAGAACCAATACAGCAGTCCGATAATCACGATGGTGAAAATGCCCCCTACCAGCAGAGACTGCGGAATATAGCGGAGGGAAACCACCAGGCTGTATTTATTGACTGACAGGGACTGGTTGGCCTTGCCGCCCAATATCCGCAAATTGACGGAGTAAAGGGCAAGCTGTGTAAGGATACCGGCCAGAATCGCGGGAATTCCGAATTTCGTGTGAAATATTCCGGTGACAAGCCCCGTCAGGCACCCTGCCACAAACGCCAGTAGCATAGCCAGAGCCATATTCATGCCGCCGGCAACACAAACCACCAGTACAGCGCCTCCCGTTGCAAAGGAGCCGTCTACTGTCAGGTCCGCTACATCCAGTACTTTATATGTAATAAATACACCGATAGCCATAATTCCCCATATGATCCCCTGTGCCGCCGCACCGGGCAGGGCGTTGAAAAAGGACAGTATAAACGAAAGCATAATCAAAACCTTTCCGTAAAATAAGAGTAAGAGATAAGGCGACAGACACCTTATCTCTTAAATTTTTTCTGAAAATATTACTCGGCAGTAATCTCTAATGCCACATAGTCTGAAGGAACTGTAATTCCCAGATCTGTGCAGCGGCTCTCAACATACTTCTTTGTAAGATCCGTTGAGAATCCAACCTCCATGTCGGCAGGATTGGAACCGTTAGCCAGAATATCATAGGCCATTAAGCCCGCGTTGTAACCAATGCTGTAGTAGTCGATAGAAAGTGTTGCAATTCCGCAGCCCCTACAGATACCTTCCTCACCTGCCACTACAGGAATCTTGGCGGGAGCGGCAATACTGTCAATAATGCCCGTATTGGACGCCGCTGTATTATCCGTAGGAACAAAAATCACATCGACCTCGGAGCAGGCGGTTGTGGTCACTGCTGCAACATCATTGGAATCGGCAAAGGTATATTCCTTGGTCGCAATGCCCAGGTCCTTCAGTGCCGCGCTCATGACATCGGACTGATATTTTGAATTTGCCTCTGCGGAGCAGTAAAGAATACCGACTGTCTTTGCATCGGGAACCAATTCCTTGATCATGGCTGCCTGCTGATCCAGAGGTGCCAGATCCGAAGTACCAGTTACATTGATCCCTGTCTTTCCGGTCCAGTCGCTGATTTCAAGACCGGTTGCATAGTCCGTGATAGAAGTTGCAACGATCGGGATATCAGCAGTTGCGGCAGAAGCTGCCTGCATTGCGCCTGTAGCGTTTGCCATAATCAGGTCTACGCCATCGGACACAAACTGATTGGCAATGGTGGAACAGGTCGGAGAATCTCCTGCTGCATTCTGTACCGTGATCTCAACCCTGTCACCGAGCTTTTCTTTCAGAGCATCCTGAAAGCCCTTGGTAGCTGCGTCCAAAGCCTCGTGCTGTACCAGCTGCAGAACGCCGACCTTATAGGTCTTGTCACTGTTGTCCCCGGAGGGCTCTTTGCCGGAACCGGTCTGATCGCCGGCACATCCTGCGAACAACAACAGACACATTGCTGCCGATAACAGCAGCGCAACAAACTTTTTCATTTTCATTTTTTGTACCTCCCAAATTACCGTATTACATTTGTACAGTAGTATTTTATCACTCTGCGTAAAAAAGTCAATAATTAGTTCATGCTTTTTTTACTTATTAAATATTTTACAGTACGTCTTATAGGCAAGAATGTTTTTCGTTCTGGGATGAATCTCAAAGCTCTCACACACATCCCTGCTGATAACAGTTCTCACATTGGGGATCTTCTGCTCCGCTTTAAGCTGCGCCTCCTGAATAACAGACCATCCCTCGTCGGGGCGCACATCAAAATCGCAGATCTGAATCAGGGTGAAGGGCAGCTCCGGATCTAAGGCAATACTGCGCCAGCAGGAAATCATCTCCTTTAACAGCGGCAGATATATGTTCCCCTCGGGAACAGTGGTGTTGCTCTCTCCCTGATACCAGACCACATTTCTCACAGACATGGGAAAGAACTGCTCCGTCATCGCATGGTACAAAAGCCCCTCTCTGTTCCAGGCAGCGAACTGCGGCAGAAAATGGTCCGGATGTTTTTGCCGGTCCGGCAGGTAAAATTCCGGTCTGGAGGTAATGCGCTCATGAATCCAGCTCTGTATCACGGAAGCCCCCTGACAGCAGGAGACGACCCCCACCGCTGCCTTCAGATTTTTCGCGGCGATCATCCCCAGGTGATAGCAAAGAGCCGACCAGTGATCGGTGCTGTCCTTCGTACAGACACACCAGCCGTCACGGGCGCTCAGGCTGGCTCCCGCCTCAGGCCGGTCCATGGTATAAAGCCGCAGCAGGGGATTGTCCTGTCTGGCGGAATCCGCCGATGCGTCCTCGTGGAGCTCGAACTGAATGTTGGACTGGCCGGCACATAAAATCACTTCCCCGACCATGATATTATGAAGGGTACGCATTTTACCGTTCAAGGCGACTTCCATGGTGTAAGGTCCGCCGTATTCCATAGGCGGCAGCTCCGCCAGCCATTTGCCGTCCTCTGCCCGGGCTGTGCAGCGGTGCCCGCAGAAGGATATCTCCGCAACTCCCTCTCCCGTTCCGAAAATCCGGATGGGCTTGCGGGCCTGCAGCACCATATTATCGTTAAAAAGACAATTAAGCTTCATCTTTTCTGTTATCTGCTGTGGATAATATCGGAAATTGCATCCAGTATTTTATCATGACATCCGCCGCAGCCTGTAGAACAGTGGGTGATCTTCTGTACATCCTCAAAGGCGTGCTCTACATCGGAAAAGTTCTGTAAGGTCCTGAGAGCATTTTCAACATCTGCATAGGATACCTGCTTGCAATTGCATATCATTACATTTTCGTTTACCATATTAATCTGCCTCCTCTGATAGTTTGAATTCCAGTACAGTATAGCACAAACGTGGAAAGAAAAAAACACATTTTACCCCCGGTTGAAAAGGCAGCGGCTTTTATGGTATACTGACGCCCGTGCAAGGTGCTCTTGCAAAGGTTAAAGGAGTAATTATCGTATGAAAAAAACCACCGGAACGCTCATGCTGCTGCTCACTGCATTTATATGGGGCACAGCTTTTGTCGCACAGTCATCTGCATCGGAAAATATAGGCTCGTTTACTTTTAACGCCGCCCGCTCTTTTATTGCATTCTTTTTTTTGCTGACCGTGATCGGTATCAGAGCCTGCGTTTTTAAGAAGCGCACGGATATGCAAAAGGCTCCGGTAAGCTTTAAAAAGACCGTGATAGCAGGCACTCTGTGCGGAATCGCCCTTTGCACAGCGGCAAATTTTCAGCAGTTCGGTATCGCGGCTTACCCGGACGGGGTCGCCGCCTCGGGCAGAGCAGGTTTTCTTACGGCAACCTATGTGGTAATGGTGGCTCTCTGCGCCAGATTCTTCGGCAAGAAGCTCCACCCCATTGTATGGGTAGCAACTGCGGGCTGCATTGCCGGAATGTACATGCTGTGTATGTCCGGCGGTCTTTCCGGCCTCTATCTGGGAGATCTGCTGCTGTTTATCTGCGCAATCTGCTATACCTGCCATATACTGATCATCGACCGATTTACCTATATTGACAGTATTAAAATGTCCTGTGTTCAATTTCTGGTCTGCGGCATAATCTCCGCCATCGGCATGCTGATTTTTGAACAGCCGGATGTGCAGTCTCTTTCTTCCGCAGGATTTGAGATCTTTTATGCCGGCGTAATGTCCAGCGGCGTAGCCTATACCCTGCAGATGGCAGGACAGCGATACGCAGAGCCTGCGGTGGCTTCCATTGTAATGAGTCTGGAATCCGTATTTGCCGCGCTGGCAGGCTGGGTCCTGTTAAACGAACATTTAAACACCACAGAGCTCATGGGCTGCGGTCTGGTGTTTGCAGCAGTGATACTGGCACAGGTTCCGGAATTTTTGAAAAAGAAAGAATGCTGCTAGTGCCTGCGGACCCGCAGCAAACAGGGGGAATGGAAGAAATCCCTACTGTATCCGCCGTAGAAGTCCTACAAGGTAGGGAAATGGGAAGAAAAGCAGGGATTTTCCCTACCTTTTAGAGCGATTACTCTTAATTCTGTAGGGATTTGGGGCCGTATCAGGCCTTTTTCCCTACTGAATTTTGCATATAGCCAGTTTTCGTAGGGATCTGCTATGTGATATCAATTTCAAGGGCCGTCTCAAAGATCTTTGAGGCGGCCCCTGCGTTAAAATTTCATTTTATTCAATTTCCAGCCTCTTTGCGGTATCCGGAAGCTCCTGCTTCTTCGGCAGGGTAAGCTTTAAAACGCCCTTGTCATATTTGGCTTTGATATGCTCACTGTCGATGTTGGATACATCAAACTGTCTGCTGTAGGAGCCAAAGGAACGCTCACAGCGAACATACTTATTTTTCTTGTCCTTCTCCTCAAACTCTGAGTGCCGCTCCGCTTTAATCGTCAGCACATTATTGTTGATATCAATATGAATATCCTCTTTGTTAAAGCCGGGCAGATCTGCCTCCAGAATATATTCCTTTCCGTTATCGCTGATATCGGTCTTGAACTCAGCTAACATTTTACCGTCGAAGAACCCAAAGGGATCGTCGAAAAAGTGTCTCTCCATTTCCTCCATCTCGCGGAAAGGATTGAAAGAAGGCATGTGATGTTTATGGTTATACGGTCTCATTTCAAACATATAAATTACCTCCGATCAAAATTAAAATACATTGTATTATGTCTTCAATCCGATTCAATTTATACGCGTTCGACTTGGATTTTAAGGTTATCGGACGCTGTCACACATTCCCATCGCAATCACCTTCTGTTAAATATTTCTTGTGTTGATTTCTTTCAACAAGGATATTATAGCCCCGATTTGTAAGGAATGTGTTAACTATTCATGAATTATTAGCACTCTCACTCATTGAGTGCTAACGGGGTGCGCCCCTATTTACTATGTATCCAAAGCTTTGCTCTTTCCAGACCGCTTTCGGCTTGTAGCCAATTGGTGATTGTTTCTCTTTCTGCCGCAGTCAGTTCCGTGCTTGCATTTGCGGCAAGTACAATATATTCACCGTTTTCATCTGCCATTACACCGCAGCTGCAATTTGTCAGAACGGTAAAAATTTTCCCTGCTTTTCCGGCAACAGCATTAAAATCTATTTTTGCTGCTACGGTACTTTCCAACTCATCCAACCTGTTTTGCTGTTCTTCCAGTTGTTTTTGCAAATCCGCAATCGTATTTTCCTGAACGGCAATAGTGACTTTATCGCTTTCTATGCCTTCAATACTCTTGTTCTGTGTAACATGTAAAGTATAGCCGTCAAGACTGTATGCGCTGAGCTCTTGCTCCAGCTCCGCAATTTTCTCATCAGAAACCGGCATTCCTACCAAAGAGACTGAAATCACCCGGTTCATTTTATCCGTACTGTTCTGCACGACCTGTGTATCGGCAAATACAAATTCATTATTCAGATAATTTGCAATATTCTGTTCCATAACAGTACCGTAGACTGTAACAGCACCGATAAAGATACTCGGAATCACAGTAATGACCGTAATTGCGGCAACCGCCCGGTTGATATGCTTTTGCCTGCGGGCGCTCAGGTTTTAAGGAGATAGATTACCGGCTTTCTGTTTCCTCAAATTGAGATTTTAATATTTTTAGAAAGTAGCTTTTGTCCCAAAAGTTATACAAGGTTTGGGACGAAAATTTACAACAAGAATGGCTAATCGCTATAACCTCTTGACAACTAACAAAAAGATGCATATTATAATACAAATGTATTAAGTTGCCACAAAGCAAAATGATTTGAGGTGGAAAAGTGAGCAAACGAATTGAAGATAATTATGCCAAACTAATACAGTCGCTATACCTGATTTTGCAACAGACAGAAGAACTTAAGGCATCAACAAAGCCCATAACTGAAATTGCAGAAACCATTAAAGCTCCTTTTGAGAAAATACAAAAGTCAGTGAATACTACAAAGAATTTTACCGTTGGGTTAGAAACTTATGTCGCTGCAGTAAAACCGATTATCCGGACTGTCGAACTTAATAATATTGGACTTATGTCACGGGAAATCGCAGAACTTGTTAATACGGGAAAGCTAGAACGGATAAAGCAAGGCTATTATCGGCTAGCCGAAAGTGAAAATGATAGCGATGCGAAATTGATATCCGAACTGTATCCGGACGGGGTTCTGTGTATGATAACCGCTCTGTTTTACTATGGATACAGTGATCGTACCCCACTTACATGGGATATTGCTGTGGACAGAAATACATCTAAATCGAGATTCAATATCGATTATCCGTATGTCAAACCATATTATATGGACAAAGCACACCTTGATTATGGTATTACAGAAGCGGTTTATGAGGATAATATTTTAAAGATTTTTGATCGTGACAGACTTATTTGTGAGTGCATAAAGCACGAAAACAAAATGGACAGAGAAATTTATAACAAAGCAATCCAGGCTTATATTAACGATAGTAAGAAGAACATCACTAATCTGCTTGATTACGCAAAGCGAAGGAATCTCCATAAAAAAGTAAGAGAACGAATAGGAGTGTGGCTATAATGGATAGAGGTGCATCAGTACTTGCAAAACTTAAAGCGAAGTCGAAACAAACCGGGAACTCTCTGCAGATGCATTTACAGTTGTTTTGTCAGGAAGAGTTTCTTCGCAGATTGGCGCTTTCAAAATATGCGGACAATTTAATTTTGAAAGGTGGTCTATTTATCTATACTTTAACCAACTTTGAAAGTCGAGCGACGGTTGATGTTGATTTTCTTTTGAGACAACTTCCGAATAGTGTGGAAGAAATGGGGAAAATCATTGCAGAAATCTTGGCTGTTGATACCGGAAACGATTTTATAGAATTTACTGCAGGAGCATTTGAAAGCATTTCTCCACAGAGAAAATATACCGGCGTTTCCTGTCAGATTATAGGTAAAATCAAAAATACCAAGACTCCTTTTAGTGTAGATCTTGGTGTTGGAGACATCATTGTGCCTAAGGCAGAAAAAAGAAAAATACCAGTTCAGCTTGAAGATTTTACGCAACCTGAAATCAGTACATATTCTCTGGAAAGTACGATTGCAGAGAAGTTTGATGCAATTCTACAGAGACTCGAAATGACCAGTAGGATGAAGGATTTTTACGATATATATTATCTTTCAAAAATGTTTGATTTTGACGGACGTAAGCTTCAAGAAGCAATAGCAGAAACGCTGCAAAACAGAGGCACATCCTATAATAGAGATAGTCTGCAGCAGATAGCAGAGTTCGTTAATGACGCTGAAATGGTTGCAAAGTGGAAACGTGCGTTGAAGGATATAAAAAAGTCCGACTTGTCTTTCGAAGAGGTTATCGGAGCGATAGTAAGCTTCTTGAATCCGGTATGGAACGGGATTGTTGATGAAGAGGAATTTTTCGGAACGTGGGATAAAAATCAAAACTTATGGGAATAGAGTCGGTGGAGATATTAGTAGATGTATAAGTTTGAAGTGGATAAAATAACTGTTTCCAATATAAGTGGTGATTTAGATATGGTTTCAAAATCTGTAAATGTTATCAGATGAAACAATAAGATGAAGATGTAATAAATTTTAAAGGCACCGCTACGTTTGAAAGTGACTATATTTCCGGATTTAAAGGTGTTTTTACATTATGAAAGAACAAAATAAGTTTATGGATGATAAAACATTTAAAACAAAAATTACGATTTTGAAAAAGAATGCGTTGGCACAGCATATGGAGCCGAAGTTTTTTGATTTTCTGCCGGGAGATTTTTATCAAATCAATAAAGACCAATTAATGTATATGTGGCACTTCTTGTCGGATAAGGAGATTGGCTTGAGGAAGAATTAAAAGGCGTGCTCCTTTTTGAGTATAATAATGGCAATATTCCACATACTAACTCCACACCATTAAATAGAGAAAAGGAGTTAGTATATATGAAAGCAACAGGAATTGTCCGCAGAATCGATGATTGCGGTATAATAACACAAAGAGGATTATGCCGCATAAACACTGGGGTTTTGCTGATTTTGTCCAAGAATTAGATTCGAGGCCCGGGCATAATTCGACTTTAATATGCCCGAAAGGAGGAGCCAATTTATAGGCAGCCGAGCAAAACATATTTAATAACCTGTCACACAGAAAAGCCGAATGAGCACTGAAACTCATTCGGCTTTTCCTATTTCACGAGGAGGATAAGGATGAAAAAACAAGGTGTACTGATTTATGATGATGTAATCGGTCGAATGGATATTCGCTTCGGGCCGCTGGATTACTACGGCGGCCTGCACTGCGGAGAACGGCTGGAGGTGCTGCTTGACGGAGAGTGGATCCCGACGAGAATCGAACTCGGTGAGTTCTGGTATCTCAAGGGCGTGAAACTGATCAAGCTGAACGGACTGATCGTAAGAATCGAAGACTGATACTATGTGACGACGGAAAGGTCGTCTTTTTTATATTCTAAGGAAGGAGGCGTTAATGTTGAAATGCTTGATGAAGTATGAATGGGTAAAGCTGCGAAGAGATACCTTGCCGACCGGCAAAGGCATTATGGGTGCCTGGGCAAAGCTCGCCGCCCGAGCTGCATTTCGCAAAGGACATGCCTCCTACTGTGGCCATAAGAACGCTGTGAGCCCCGGAATGT
>CBCSVZ010000026.1:0-8678 GCA_965143695.1 uncultured Oscillospiraceae bacterium | reverse complement strand
GTTTCTATTATACAAAATTGTGTAATCACATTACAACTTTATTATACCGCCGCATTTATAAGGGTTTGTTGACCAACCGGTCAACAGAAGTTTAAAATATGCCTATTTGTTGACCGAACGGATCGGAGGCCTTTTAGCTTGGTCATTTAAAGCGCAGATATGGTGTTGCGGAAACGCAAGCTTACTGTAAATTGACAAAGCCCAAAGCCGTGTATATAATAAATTTCATAAATTTTTGGAAATTCAGGGTGAGTATATGAGAAAATATTGTAGACGGCTTGCGGGAATATTTGCAGTTATGCTGCTTTTTATCAGTGCGGTTTCTGTGTCAGCGGCGGCTTCTGAGGAAGGGGCTCCCGGGTATCTGGTGGATTTTACCACTCAGGAGGGTGTAGCGGACTGGGAGGCTCTGGCAAAGGAGTCAGACGGCCCGGTACACGGCATGGCCAATAAGGTAAAATGGGAATTCAATACAGAAGAGGGCTTCCTCCGCTTTACGCCCCGGCGTCCGGTGGCGGAGACTGCGGAAAGCGGCGATACCAGAATGACGGCGGAAATGGATTTTAATCCCTCAGAATATCCTTTTCTGGCTTTTTGCTACCGTATTAACGGACGCGTGTCTCAAAATCATATTTATCTGAAGGACGATACAGGAAATACAGAATACTCCGGCAAAGAGCATACCTGGCTGTACCCCAGCTTTCAGGAAGATGAGGAATGGCATGTGATGGTTCTGGATATACGGAGTTCCTTCAGCGGGATAGAGGGAAATGTCCAAGGAGTGCGTATTCCTGTTACAGATACAAAGGACAGCAGCTTTGATATAAAGTATATAGGGGCCTTCCAAACCGTGAAGGATGCGGAGAATTTTAATATTGACCAATACCTTGCAGGCGATGGTGTTCAGGAGACGCCTGCGCCGACTCCTGCCGAAGAGGCTGCGAACCCTGTCGGCACAAATGCGCCTGCAGAGGGTAGTGCCGCTTCTTTCAATTGGGTCATCGCGGTCGTTGCCGCGACCGTTGCAGTGGCGGTTGTAGCAGCCGTTGTGGTGGTACTGGTTCTGACAAAGAAGAAATAATGAATAAATTGGAATGATCGGGCCTGTCCGGCTTGCTTGCATTTTGTCCGTAAAAAAAGTATAATTATATATGTATATTCTATTGATATTTTTACAAAGGAAGAGACAAAGTTGAGCAACGTTATTGACAAGGCACAATTTGATAGGCTGGCGGCCATTCTTGACGATTCTTTCGGTATCGCCGATGAAAACGGCAATGTCCTGTTTTCTGTACCCGAAAAGCTTTGGCCGGACGGACTTGTGAATCTTGCCGACTCAGGGGAGCAGGAGGAGAGTTTCTTCCGCCGGGAGGGCTTCTGCTTCTATCCTTGTACTTCCTGCGGGCGTAAAATATACATTTTTAAACGGGAGGATACAGATATTACCTGTACCCTGCGGATTTTGCGGCTGATCGCTTATGCCATTGAAGAACACGAACATGTAAATAAAAGTCCCGTGGGATTTTTCAGGGAGTTGCTGATATCCGGTAAGAACGGTGTCAACTCCGCGAAACTGAAGGAATACGAGGATGAAAAGGTCTTTGGCTATACGGCGGTTTCCGTCACAGCGAACATACAGGAGGAAACCGGGGATTCCGAACTGATCGGCGAACTCTTACAAAATATTTTCCCCGGGGAACAGGGATATTTTACCGTACCCATGGGCGGAGGTAAATTTGCCGTGATCTGTCCTGTGGGCAGTGAGCCCGACATGGAGGAGATCCAATCCATGGCAGAGCTTATCCACGACACCCTGATCAGCGAGCTCATGATTTCTGCCTGCGTTTCCATAGGAACCGTCAGCGGGACTCTGGGCGAGATCAATACTGCCTACGCCAATGCACTGAAAGCGGCGGAAATCGGTACGGTGTTTGAAATGCCCCAGCGCTGTTATTCTTACGGGAAACTCGGCATTTACAGACTGATATACGAGCTGGATGCGGACACCTGCCTGCAATTCTTAAAGGAGACCCTGGGAAGCGACTTTTTCAGAGATAAGAGCGGCCCGGAGCTTCTTACAACGTTAAGAGCCTTTTTGGATAATAATATGAATATCAGCGAGGCTTCCAGAGCACTTTATATCCATAGAAATACACTTTTATACAGAATGGAGAAGTTTCATAAGCTGACAGGCCTGGATGCTTCCCGGTTTGATGACGGGGTGCGTATCAGAATGGCCTGTATGGTAATTAAATTTCTCGAGAAAAAAGCACCGGAAGAACTGCTGAGCTATATTGCGTTTTACCGGAAGAAATAACAGAAGGAGGAAAGCATGGAACAGGAAATTACAGAAGTACAGTCTCCCAGAGATGTAATGATTTCGTTTGACAAGGTCGTGAAATTATATCCTAACGGTGTAAATGCTCTCAGAGGGGTAAGCTTTAAAATAGAGCGGGGCGAATTTGTCTTCCTGATGGGAGCCAGCGGCGCCGGGAAATCCACAATGCTCAAAATACTGCTCAAGGAGGAGGAGCCCTCAGGCGGCCTTGCCATGGTCGACGGCAAGAACCTTAAGAAGGTAAGGGGACACAGAATTCCCAAATACAGAAGAAATATCGGCGTTGTATTTCAGGACTTCAGATTGCTTCCCAAAAAGACGGTGTTTGAGAACATCGCCTTTGCCATGGAGATCACAGGGGCCTCCAGAAGCATGATCCGGCATCAGGTGAATACCGCGCTGTCACTGGTAGGCCTTTCTCACAAGGCGGGCGAGCTTCCGTCCCATCTTTCGGGAGGAGAGCAGCAGCGTGTGGCTGTTGCCAGAGCCTTAGTGAACGCGCCGCAGATCATTATTGCGGACGAGCCCACCGGAAATCTTGACCCGGAGAACTCCACAGAGGTCATGCGGTTGTTGGATGAAATCAACAAACACGGTATTACCGTGCTTGTAGCAACCCACGAAAGACGCCTGGCAGAGCAGATGAACAAGCGTGTTATTTATCTGGAAAACGGCAGACTGAAAGATTATGAATCCGGAAAGGAGGCAGAAACAGATGAACAAGCTTCGAACCTTTTTCTACATGAGTAAACAGGGAATGCAGAATATCGCCAAAAACGGATTCATGATCTTTGCTTCCGTAAGTGTTATTTTTGTATCGCTTTTTATTCTGGGTGCCATGTTTCTGCTTTCTTATAATATAGAATCCATTTTACAGGAGCTGAGCGCAGGCCCCGCAGTGGTGGTAAACTGCAATACGGATTTAAGCTCCGCGGATACGGACACGCTGTATAAGACCCTTCAGGTAGACAGCCGGGTAAAGTCTGTAACCATGATCACGAAAGAAGAGAACTTCGAGAAGATGAAGAGCTATTTTACCGAGGAAGAGGATCTATTCTCCGACTATACCACAGAGGATATGTTTGTGTCCTTTGAAGTGGAGCTTAAGGATATCGCCACAGGCAGCGGCTTTGTGGAGGACGCAGGTAAAATGGTAGGCGTTAAGTCTGTAAGAGATACCGTGAAGGTACTCCAGTTCTTTACGACCCTGAAAAAATGGGTATCCATCGGTACTGTGATCGCGGTCGTAGGACTGGGAATTCTGTCCTATCTGCTCACCAGCAATACCATAAAGCTTACTGTTGTGGCCAGAAAGACGGAGCTGGAGATCATGAAATATGTCGGAGCTACCAACTCCTATATCAGAGGGCCTTTTGTCATTGAAGGTCTGTTCATAGGTCTGTTGGGAGCCACCCTGTCTTTCTTCCTGCTGAAGCTTGTATACGGTTTCCTTGCAGATTATATCAACAGTGCTTCCTCTGTGAACAGTATGATTCGATTTGTGGATTTCTCCCAGTTTGGCGGAACACTGCTGCTGTATTTTATGCTGGCAGCTGTTGTCATCGGCGTTCTGGGAAGTCTTACCGCCATCAGAAAGCATCTTAAGGTTTGATTGCAGGTGCTTTCTGTGGTAAAATGAAAGCTAAGAAGGGAGTTTAGTTATGAAGAATAATTTTATTTTCAGAATGGCTATGGTTTTGTTTTGTGCAGGCTTTTTATTGACCGGTACTATTGCAAACGGTACAGAGACGGTCTCTGATTTGAAAGACCAGCAAAGTGATATAGAGAGTAAGAAGGAAGAAATCAAGGAGGAGCTTGCAGAGCAGAAAAACGCTTTGGAGGACAATCAGGAGAAACTGGCTGCCCTTGCCAAGGAGAAAGAAAAAGCTCTGTCCGAGAAGGAGGATCTGAAGCTTCAGATCGAAAGCATTTTTAATTCTCTGCAGCAGCTGGAGGCTACGATCATAGATACTGAGAACGAATACAACCGAAAGGTGGCGCTGTTGAAAGAGAGAGCCAGAGTCATGTATCAGATCAGTGACTATACGACCCTGCAGATGTTTATTGAATCAGACAGCTTGCTGGATTTTCTGAACCGCCAGAGCTATTACAATGTCATGATCGAAAAGGATCAGGCCCTGATAGAGGAGGTTCAGAACCTTAAGAGGGATCTTGAAAACAAGAAAAAGTTACAGATCGAAAATCAGACCTCCTATGAGCAGCTGCTTGCTGAAAAGGAAGCGCTGATCACCAAACTGGAGAATGACGAGGACTATCTTTCCGAGCTTTCCGATACCACAAAGGCTATGATTGACAATTTGGAAGCGCAGGAAGAGGAGATGGATAAGGAGTCCAAGAAACTGGAAAGTAAGATCAAGGCGCTGCAGGAGCAGGAGGACGCCAAAAAGAATAACTCCTCGTCATCTTCCGGCAGCAGCAGTTCCAGCAGTAATCAGCCCTCTTATGGGGGAGGCCCGATGCTTTGGCCTTCCGCTGCGAGTCATTACATATCCTCTTATTTCGGTATGCGGATGCATCCTATATACGGTTATATGAGAATGCACAACGGCATTGATATTGCCGCGGCCGGCGGAACCAATATTCTGGCGGCGGAAAGCGGTACGGTACTGGAAGTTAACCATGGAGAAACAGGTTATGGAAATCATATCATAATCTATCACGGCAACGGAATATCCACACTTTATGCTCATGCCTCCAAACTGATTGCCTCGGCAGGGGACTATGTAACAAGAGGCCAGGTAATTGCACTGGTAGGCTCTACGGGTAATTCTACAGGAAACCATTTGCATTTTGAGGTGCGAATCAACGGTGTGCCCACAAACCCGCTGGATTACTTATAATATAAGGGGATAGGAATTGTCTAAATTCAAATATTATATCAATAAATTTTTAGGCCGCAGAGACAGTGAGGCTGAAATTGAAAAAGAAGTTGACCAATTGATTCTGGAAGAGACAGATGTGAACAATCAGTTGGTCACTTCTAAATCAGAGCGAAAGCTGCGCACCAAAAAAGAGAATAAGCTTCCGGGAACGGAGGAGAAGTCAACTGTTACAGTCAGCAGAAATCTTCTGCTGATATGGGGGATCATTATTGTGATCGTCTCTGTTGCCGTGACCTTCTTTGCAGCAGACAGGCTGTATTTCGGCGGTTACTTTGTAGATACAAGCAATAAGGTCACCTTTGATACAGAGAGTAACGATTTATATAATATTGCCAAGCTTCAGACGATTATTGATGAAATAGAGAACAGCTTTTATCCGGGTGTGGATAAGAATGTATTGGTAGAGGGTGCCATATCCGGTATTGTGGAGGCACTGAATGACCGGTTTACCGTCTATTACAAGCCCGGTACCATGACTGCGTATAAGGAATTTATCACAGGCTCTTATGAAGGAATCGGCGTCCAGGTAAAAACCTGCGACAAGGGGCTTGAGGTTACGGAGGTCTATGAGGGCAATCCGGCGGCCAATGCAGGGATTGCCGTGGGCGATATCCTTGTTCAAATCAACGGCGAAAGCACTGTGGGCATGGACAGCGATCGACTGGCACAGCTGCTGGGCACAGGGGATACGAAGCTGAAACTGGACATTTTAACTGCCGACGGAAAAGAGAAAACGGCGGAGCTCACTGTGGATAAGGTTCAGGTACAGACCGTGTACACCCAGCCGGAGGGCGAGGGGGTATACCGGGTGACCGTAAGCCAGTTCGACAGTGATACGGGAACGGAATTTTATGATAAGGTTACGGAGATCATCAATAAGGGCTGTCGCGCATTGATCATCGACCTCAGAAACAACGGCGGGGGCTATGAAAGTCAGGCTGTTAAGATCGCGGATATGCTTTTGCCGGAGGGAATTATCGCCAGCTCGAAGGATAAGAACGGAAAGGTCATCAAAGAAATCAAATCTGAGGCCAGTTCTTTAGATATGCCGATCGTTCTTCTGGTCAACGGAAATACGGCCAGCGCTTCCGAGCTGCTGGCAGGAGCTGTAAAGGATTTCGCAAAAGGGAAACTTGTGGGCACAAAGACCTACGGTAAAGCCATAGGGCAGATCCAGCTGGACTTTGAACAGGATGGCAGCGGCCTTGTGATCACGACCTCTTGCTATTACACTCCGTCGGGAAAATGCATACAGGGCACGGGAATTATGCCGGACTTTCATGTGGAATTGCCGGAGGAATACAGGCAGTCCGCTGTGAAGGATATTCCGGAGGACAAGGATACACAGCTTCAGAAGGCTATGGAGCTGATTACGGCAGAGTTAGATTAAAGGTATGTACGAGACGATAGCGGCTTTTTATGACAGAAATATAGGAGAAGTGAATTATGACCTTATGGCGGAGTTTCTCCATAAGGCTTTTGTCACATACAGAAGGACATCCAATGGGGACGAGCGGCCTATTTTACTGGACGCGGCCTGCGGGACGGGCGAGTGTACTGTTAAAATGGCGGCAAAGGGCTATGATATGATCGGATTGGATATTTCTCCGGATATGCTTCAAATCGCTGCTGAAAAGCCGACTGCAGACCAAATTATGTGGATCTGCCAGGACATGACGGAAATGGACCTGTTCGGAACTGTTCAGGCGGTGCTCTGTATGACAGACAGTATTAATCATCTGTTGGAGGAAGAGGAGCTGGAGGGCTTTCTCAAGGGGGCGTCGCTTTTCACCGAAAAAGGCGGACTGCTGATTTTTGACTGTCTCACGGATACCTATTACAGAAATGTGATAGACGGCAATACCTTCTGCCAGGAGGAGGAAGACTTCTGTTATATATGGAACGGAGAGTATGACGGCGTAATATGCGACTACGACATTACCTGTTTTCAAAAAACCGGGAAGGAACAGTATGCGAAGCAGAAGGATTCCGTTACGGAACGTATGTGGACGGACGGACAGCTGCGCCGGGGACTTACGGAAGCGGGATACAGCGTGACGGCTGTATTTTCAGATTTGCATTTTAACAGGATAAGCAGAAAGGACGAACGCAGATTTTATGTGTGCAGAAAGAAATGACTATATGTACTCTGCTGTAGCGGCGGAGGGCTTTGTAAGAATTATAGGCGCTGAGACTTCCGGACTTACCGAAGAGGCCCGTAACATTCACAATACGACTCCTGTGGCGACGGCGGCTCTGGGCAGAGTTCTTACGGCGGCGGCTATGATGTCCAGGACACTGAAAAATGAAGAGGACACCATGACGGTACAGTTTAAGGGCAACGGGCCTCTGGGACTGGTGGTGACCGTTACGGACAGCCATGCAAACGTAAGGGGCTATGTGGGCAATCCTGCCTGTGATTTACCTCTGAACGCAAAGGGAAAGCTGGATGTAGGCGGGGCTATCGGTAAGGGATATCTCAACATCATAAAGGATATGGGTCTTAAGGAGCCGTATTCCGGAACGATTCCTCTGGTCTCCGGAGAAGTGGCGGAGGATATATCCTGTTATCTGGCTGTTTCGGAGCAGGTGCCTTCTGTTGTGTCTCTGGGAGTGCTTGTAGGCCCGGGAAGTGACGGGGAGAATCATGTGATCTGTTCGGGCGGATTCATCTTACAGCTAATGCCCGGAGCGCCGGAAAGCCTGATCTCTGACCTTGAAGACAGAGTAAACAGTCTGGCCTCTGTCACAAAGCTGCTGTCCGGCGGTAAAAGTATTCGTGAAATCGTCAAAGAACTGCTGGAGGGCTATGATATTACCAATGAGACGGAAAGCTCCTGCGGATATCATTGCAGCTGTTCCCGTGAGAAGATGGCCAAGGCGCTGATCAGTCTGGGTCGCAGCGAGATCGAGGATATTATTGAAACGCAGGGAAGGGCAGAGCTTACCTGCCAATTCTGCCGAACCTGTCACACCTTTGAAAAAGCGGAATTGGAGATCCTTCTGGAGAGCCTTTGAGTGACGGCGGAATTCCGATTCCGGCATGTTTCTGCAGGAGGAAAAAATTTTTTGGTTTTTTTAAAAAAAGTATTGACAAACGGGAGGCTCTCTAGTATACTATCACTTGCCGCTCGCGGGAGCGAGCCGATACCACGGAAATGGAATTCCTAAGGAATACAGTCTCTACGGTATTTGAAGAATGGCGTGGGAGTTTAGCTCAGCTGGGAGAGCATCTGCCTTACAAGCAGGGGGTCACAGGTTCGAGCCCTGTAGCGACCACCATTATTTAAATGGCCCGGTAGTTCAGTTGGTTAGAACGCTAGCCTGTCACGCTAGAGGTCGACGGTTCGAACCCGTTCCGGGTCGCCAATTTTTGCCTCTGTAGCTCAGTCGGTAGAGCAGGGGACTGAAAATCCCCGTGTCGGTGGTTCGATTCC
>CBCSVZ010000025.1:0-8727 GCA_965143695.1 uncultured Oscillospiraceae bacterium | reverse complement strand
GCCCACTTGTGTAATCGCAGCCGGTGTCCCTATAATGGCAAGAGCCAGATTCTCCGCCATCATATAAATATGACTTCCCTGAACAATCTCTGTTCCTGCGAAGCACATCTCCTTACCGGTGTCCATAATAGATATGCCCCGTACCCCTTTTTCTATGTCAACGAGCATTCCTGCCTGCTGCTCTGCCGTTCGCAGCTGCTCGGCGCCGGTAGCGGCAATCTGCTTTAACCGTCCCTGCAGGGACTGTATCCCCAGGGACATCCGATCCAATCGGATGGTCGGTACACTGACATGAAAAAGAGCTGCCAATTCTTCATCTGTCAGATAAGGCTGTGCTTCCAGCTTCTCCTGCAGCAGCTTATGCCTATTCTCTTTCGCTCCGGCACTTCTTGCCACACCCGTACCTCCCGTCAGCATACGCCAATTATTATTACTTGGTGATAATTAGCGAAACAGAGTATAATACAAAAACCACAGGAATGCAATACTTTTTTATATTTTAAATATCCTTCTTTAAATAATTAATGTTTTTTGCTACATACTCTATCCCGGATACAATTGTCATAATGACCGCACCCCACATCAGCACATCTCCTGCAATTACCAGAACACCTCCTATTTGTGTCCAGATGCCCGTCCAGGTTTCCACGATGTAAGCACACAGAAGGGTGATGATGGAAACGGTCTGAAGTACCATTTTTATCTTCCCCAGCTTGCCCGCTGCAATGACCACCCCGTCTCCGGCAGCCAGCAGCCGCATCCCTGTCACAATGAATTCCCTTGCCAGTATGACCATGGCCGCCCAAAGATACATGTGGTTATGCGGCACCAGCGCCAGCAGCGCTGCTGTGACCAGGAGCTTATCTGCTATCGGATCCAAAAACTTACCGAAGCTCGTAACCAGATTATTCTTGCGGGCAATATGTCCGTCCGCCGCATCTGTGACGGAGGCAACAATATAGATCACCAGAGCAATATAAGGTCCTGCCGCCGCAAAAAATTCATGTCCGGGAAATCCCTCCGGCACAGGAAATGCAAAGATCATAAAAAACGGTATCAGGCACATCCTTGCCACAGTCAGTTTATTAGGCAAATTCATTTAATCTTCAAGTCCTTTCTCTCCTATTATAGCTTCCCCCGTGAGGTCGTAGTCCTCCGCAATGAGAATCTTAACATCTGCCATATCTCCCGGTTCCAGGGGCTCCGGCGAGGTAAAATACACATTGCCGTCTACCTCAGGGCCTTCGGCATAGGTCCGTCCTATATAGAAAATACCGTCATCGCTGACGCCCTCAACCAGAGTTTTATATACGCGGCCCACGCGCAGTTCATTATTCGCTCTGGAAATTTCCTGCTGAAGCTCCATTAAAGCCTTGTATCTTTCTTCTTTAACAGCTTCCTCTACCTGAGGCTCCATTTTGGCAGCCACGGTATTTTCTTCCATAGAATACTTAAAAATACCCATTCTGTCAAACCGGGTTTCTTTCACGAACTCCTTAAGCTCATTAAAATCCTCCTGGGTCTCTCCCGGATATCCCACAATGAGGGAAGTTCTGATGACCACGCCGGGTATGTTATCCCGAAAGGCCTGAAAAATATGCCTGATATCCTCGCCGCTGCCCCTGCGGTTCATACGCTTTAAGAGCTCCGTACTGATATGCTGTATGGGCAAATCCACATACGGCACTACTTTACTGCAGTTTTTGATTGTTTCAATAAGGCTTTCCGTAATCTCATCCGGATATAAATACATGATTCTGATCCATTGGATTCCGTCTATTTGATTCAGTCTGTGTATCAGCTCCGTCAGCCGGGGCTCACCGTATAAATCTTTTCCGTATCTGGTGGTATCCTGCGCAATGAGAACCAGTTCTCTGACCCCTTCGCCTGCCAGCCGCTCAGCCTCCTGTACCAATTCTTCCATGGGTCTGCTTCTGAAAGGCCCTCTGATTCCGGGAATTGCACAGTAATGGCATCTGTTATCACAGCCCTCGGCAATTTTCAGGTAGGCACTTCCCTTTGGTGTAAATAATATTCTGCTTCCGTTTAAATATTCCAGATCCGGATTGTTCCTGTGATTCAAATAGCCTCCCTCAGAGCACACCTTCTCTACCGCCTCACAGATATCCTGAAATCCGCCGACACCCACAATGCCGTCTACCTCCGGCAGGCTCTCCTGTATCTCGGTAAAATACCTCTGGGCAAGGCAGCCTGTCACGATCAACGCCCTGCAGCTGCCGGCCTTTTTATATTCCGCCATTTCCAAAATCGTATCGATGGCTTCCTGCTTTGCCTCATCAATAAAACCGCAGGTATTGACAATGATAATCTGCGCCTGCTCCGGCACAGGGGTGATAACATATCCGGCCTCGGTCAGCGCTCCCGCCATGATCTCCGCATCCACCTGATTTTTTGCACAGCCCAGGGATACGATTCCCACGCTGATTGTTTCGTCCTTATTCACATTCCGTCTCCTGTAATACTTTTCTCACCGTTTCACCGGAAAAGCCTTTCCGCATAAGAAACGCATACAGTTTATTATAATCTCTTTCCCCGCCTGTACGCAACTTTTTATTTAGTATTTTTCGGGCGGAAGAGATATCATCCACAGAAAACTCCTCCAAAATCTCCCGAATAACCGTTTCATCGACGCCCTTCTGTCTGAATTCCGCCCGGATACGGTTTTGGGAATAACTCTTCGCGCCTGCGGCTCTCAGATAAGAACGGCAGTATTCTCTGTCATCAATATACGCTTTCTCTGTGAGTTCCTGCACCAACTGCTGTGCAACATGCTCCGGAAAGCCCAGACTGACAATTTTCTCAAATACCTGTCTGCCCGTCTTTGGGGAAAATGTAACGAAACGCATAATTTTTCCCTTAGCGCGTTCACACTGCGCCTTATCGATCAGAGCCGCAAGCTGCTCCTCTGAATATTCCTTTTGCAGTCTGATATGAAAAGCACACAGCTCTTCTGCGGAAAAGTCAAATGCTTCCCCGTTGCTGAAAACAACTGTGTGCTGTCCCGTCGAGCGCTCTTGAATCTGCGCAACACTGATCATTATAAATTACTGCTCGCCTTCGCTTTCCGATTTGATCTCTCCGTCAGCGTCAGCGCCGTTCCTTATCTTGAGCTCAATTTCATGCATGACTTCAGGATGGTCCTTCAGATACTGCTTGGCATTCTCCCGGCCCTGTCCAATGCGCTGTCCCTTGTAGGAGAACCAGGATCCGCTCTTAACAACGATTTCCGATTCCACTGCTAAATCCAGAATACTGCCGGACCTGGAAATACCTTCGCCGTATATGATATCGAACTCCGTATCTCTGAACGGAGGCGCAACCTTATTCTTGACCACCTTCACCCTGGTTCTGTTACCGATCACCTCGGTACCCTGCTTAATGGCTTCAATGCGTCGGATGTCCAACCGTACAGAGGCATAGAACTTAAGTGCACGTCCGCCTGTAGTCGTCTCGGGATTTCCGAACATAACGCCCACCTTCTCACGAAGCTGGTTAATAAAGATCGCCACGGTATTGGACTTGCTGATAACGCCTGAAAGCTTTCGCAGAGCCTGCGACATCAGCCTTGCCTGAAGACCTACATGGGAATCACCCATGTCTCCGTCAATTTCAGCCTTGGGAACCAGTGCGGCTACCGAGTCAATTACAATAACATCAATGGCGCCGCTTCTTACAAGTGCTTCCACAATTTCCAGGGCCTGTTCCCCGGTATCGGGCTGGGATACGATCAAATTGTCAATATCAACACCCAGAGCCTTGGCGTATACCGGATCCAGCGCATGTTCCGCATCTATAAAAGCTGCTTCTCCGCCGTTTTTCTGAGCTTCCGCGATCACATGCAGCGCAACAGTCGTCTTACCGGAGGATTCCGGACCGTATATCTCTACGATACGGCCTCTGGGCAGGCCGCCTACTCCGAGTGCCATATCCAGTCCGATAGAACCGGTAGAAATCGTATCAACATTCATATGCAGATTCTCTCCCAGTTTCATTACCGCACCTTTGCCGAAATCTTTGTCTATCTGTGCTAATGCCATCTCAAGGGCTTTTTGCTTTTCTGCCGACTTTTTCTCGTCCATGTTACGCCTCCGCTGAATTTATATATTCCGAACATCAGTTCCCTGTTAGTCTACAACACTTACTGTACCTTGTCAAGAAATTTCGCGTTTTCGGAAAATACCAATGACCAGATGATTATTTCCCGGATTTTACCTAAATTTTCAGCCACTCCAGATCTTCTCGGGTCGTGATCTTCACATTCCGCTTATCGCCGTACACCAGCCCTACCCGTCCGCCGGAGAATACCACCAGGCTGCAGTCATCGGTAATGTCGGAGCGTCCTTTTCCTCTTAAATGTGCCTCATAGATGGTCTTCAGGGAGAAGCTCTGAGGTGTCTGCACCAGATATATTTTACGCCGGTCCGTATAGCCGGATACCGTTTCACCGTCCTCGCTGATCAGCACGGTATCCTGAGAGGGAATCACCGTATTACACGCACCAATGTTCGATGCAACTCTGATATTCTCCGAAATAATGCCTGCGGTCACATTGGGTCTTGCCCCGTCATGGATCAGTATAATACCGTCGGGGCCGTACCGGTCATACATTGCTTTGACTGCAATAAAAGAAGATTCCTGCCGGTTCTTTCCCCCCGGTAAAATGTACTGCACCTTGGAGAGGTTGTACTGTACCGCAAGCTCCTGCATATACTGGCAGTGCCGGGCGATGCAGACAATACAAATGAGATCGATCTGACTGTGCCTTTGAAACTTTTCCGCAGTGCGGACAATGATCGGCACTCCGTCAACTTCTATAAACTGCTTCGGTACTTCTCCGCCCATGCGGCTCCCGGTACCCCCCGCAAGGATCGCTGCTATATTCATGTTGCCTCCCTTTGCTGTCGGTTTTGTACAATTACAATCCTATTATATAACAAATACAGATTTTCGCACAGAGGCTACGGAAAAGCTTTCCCATCCTCCTGCTGCAGAAAATTCTGCACTGCACGGTTGAAGGCCTCCGGATTTTCACCGGCAATAAAATGACTGCCGGAAATAAAGACTGCCTGTCCGTTAGGAAGCGACTGACAAATCAAAAGAGTATGCCTGTGCTTTATCATATCCCCTGTGCCGGCAATAACCAGTGTGGGAACACGAACGGAGGCCAATTCCTCAGGAGCGATATTCGGCTCTTTCACCATGAGTCCCAGCAGTTCTGCCTTCCGTTTGGCCGCAGGAGCTTTGCGGGCAAAAAGCGATGCAAGCCGGTATCCTATCTCAATGGGGAGCTGCACACGGAGCTTTACCCCGCGGGGAGTCAGATTGGCCCCGTTCAGAATCAGTCTCTCCACCCGGTCGGGATATTTCATGGCAAACAGCAGAGCAATATACCCCCCGTCAGAAAAGCCCAGAAGACTTGCTTTCTCAATCCCCATCCTGTCCATAAAGCTGCGCAGATCCTCCGCAAACTGCCTCAGGGTAAAGGGCGCGTTTCCTCTCGGCGACTGTCCGTGGCCTCTGGTATCCACGGCAATGACCCGGTAGTCCTTTGAAAAAAATTCTATCTGATGGGTAAAATATCCGCTGTCCTCTCCGTTTCCGTGGAGCAGTATAAGGGGCTTTCCCATGCCTTTTTGGGTAAAATGCAGCTGTGTGTCCATAGTGCCTCCTTCTCAGGATTATGACATAAGAAGCGATATTTTTCAATATCTGTCCCTCTCCGTCTGACAAGCCTGTTAACATTTAATTTAACATTTAATTATTTTGTGCAAGCGTATTGACAAATAGCGAAATTGTATTGTACTATACTATAGGGTAAAATTATGAAGAGGTAAGATGGCTATGGAACAACAACGTGACGTAATCAGAGAAAATTTCAAACGTGGTGTTATGGATTTACTTATCACCTACATGTTATCAGTAGAGGACATGTACGGCTATCAGATCAGTCTTGAGATAGACAAGCTCAGCGAAGGCCTGATAACCATTAAGCTCGGTTCCCTTTACGCACCGTTATTCAGACTGGTTGAAAAAGGATTCGTGACAGAGCGGACAGAGCTGGTAGGTAAGAAGCGCACACGCAGGTATTATCACCTGACAGAAGACGGATTGAAATACCTGGATATACTCAAAGAAGAGTACGGCTTTATGTGCGCCGGCGTAGACAAGGTCATGACATTCAGCGGAACGAAAAAATAATGTTCTGATTGAAACGAAACAGCAGATACGATTAAGGGGAGGTACTTTTAAGTACCTCTTTTTGTCGTTGCAAAACATTTTACCACCAGCTTTTTCCTTTTACAAAGCTGTCCAGCATGCCACCCAGAACAGGCACCAAAGCGGTGAACCCACATATGATTCCCCAGTGCCATATGCCCAGGGACACTGTATGAAAGATAACCTGTAACCCGCTCACATAGATAACGGCCAGCACCATCATAAAGGACAGAGAAACAGCGGCCACAAGAAACAGGTTCCCCCGGATATCATAGCTGCCACGACATTCAAAGGAATGGACCAGCTGCGTAAGTACTAACGTTGCAAAAGCCCCCGTCCTGGCAATATCCAGACTGCCTCCCGTCCACTGTACGGTCATAAAGACGCCCAGTGTACAAAGTCCTATTAAAATGCCTCTGGTAATGATCTGCCATGGCATCCTCCCCGAGAAAATCCCGCGGGAAGCAGGAACCGGAGGTTTGTTCATAATATCAGGCGCCGGACTGTCCATGCCCAGCGCAATCCCCGGCAGGCCGTCCGTAGCCAGATTGACCCACAGGACCTGTATGGGAAACAGGGGAAGCGGAAGTCCGCAGAGGATCCCTACAAACATCGTGATGACCTCTCCCAGATTGCAGGCCAGCATATACCGGATAAACTTTTTGATGTTATCATATATGGCACGCCCCTCTTTCACCGCTCTGACAATGGTCGCAAAATTATCGTCTGTAAGCACCATATCTGAAGCTTCTCTGGTTACATCCGTACCGCTCTTTCCCATGGCAATGCCAATATCCGCCGCTTTTACCGCAGGAGCATCATTCACCCCGTCCCCGGTCATAGCCACCGTCTTGCCCAAAGCCTTAAAGGCCTTGACGATTCTCAGCTTATGTACCGGCTGCACTCTGGCAAAAACCGAAATCGTATCTACCTTCTCGGCCAGTTCCTCATCCGAAAGCTTCTCCAGCTGCGCCCCGGTCATAATATGCCCCCGGGTATCCAGGATGCCAAGTTCCCTGCCGATAGCGCCTGCGGTAAGCTTGTGATCCCCCGTTATCATAACCGTGCGGATACCCGCCGATCTACACTGTGCTACTGCCTCCGCCGCCTCCGGACGGATGGGATCAGCCAACCCGACCAGAGCAGTCAGCCGCACCTTTCGCTCCAGGCGGAGCCGATCGTCGATATTGTCTGCGGGCTCCAGCTTCGCACAGGCTACGGCGATCACTCTGAGAGCCGCGGCAGCCATGGTCTCTGTCTCTCTTGCAGCGTTACGGTCCTCCCGCCCTATGAGCTTCTCAGGCGCTCCCTTGGAAAATACATACCGCACACCGTTTCTGTCCTCCACAACCACGGTCATAGTCTTATGAACAGAGTCGAAAGGATACTCCCGTATGCGCGTATAGTTTCCCTTTTGATATTGGGTAAAATGCTCCGCAAGCGCCCTTTCCGTGCTGTCGCTGTCATTATTGCACTCCATACAGATATCTGCTGCCGGGATCTCACTCCGAAAGGTTTTGATGCGTTTAACGGCCATTTTATTCTGTGTCAGGGTTCCCGTTTTATCGGAACAGATCACATCGGTACAGCCCAGGGTCTCCACTGCCGGAAGCCTGCGCACCAGTGCGTTACAGGAAGCCATCCGGGATACGCCCAGGGCAAGTGCGATCGTCACAATGGCAGGAAGCCCCTCCGGCACAGCAGCCACAGCCAGGCTGATTCCGGTAAGCAGCATGGAGATCACGGGCTGTCCCCGCAGAATACCCACAGCGGTTACAATAATACAGATCCCCAGACAGGCCAGAACAATATACCTGCCCATGCGGGCCAACCGCTTTTGCAAAGGGGTTTCCTCTTCCTGCTCCTCCTGTATCATATTGGAGATCTGCCCCATCTGTGTGTACATTCCCGTCTCCGTTATCCCGATCATACCGTGACCGGCCAGCACGCCGGTCCCCATGTATACCGGCCCCTCTGTTTTGGACACGGGCTCTGACTCTCCCGTAAGCATCGATTCATCAAAGCTAAGACCCTCACCGCTGATAATAAAGCCGTCAGCAGGAACTCTGTCCCCGGTAAAAAGGAGACACACGTCACCTGTGACCACCTGCTCCACAGGAATTTTCTTTTTGCTCCCGTCCCGTATGACAGTGGTATGGGCAGTCGTAAGCCGCCCCAATGCTTCAATGGTTTTCTCCGTTCTGTACTCCTGAATGAAGCCTAAAATAGCATTGACAACCACAATGGCGATCATGACCACTGCCTCCAGCCAGTCGTTCATAAAGGCAGATATCACCGTACATACCATTAAGATCAATACCATGACATCTGTAAACTGATTGAGAAAAATAGAAATTGCAGATTTTTTCTTGTGCTGTTTCAGGGCATTCTTCCCGTTTTGATTCAGCAGCTCCCTGGCACGTGCCGAGGTTAATCCTGTGTATTTCTGACCCATAGCTTGTATCCCTCCTATGCCTAATGGATATTCAG
>CBCSVZ010000024.1:0-8888 GCA_965143695.1 uncultured Oscillospiraceae bacterium | reverse complement strand
CTCCTGTCTGAGATTACAGGTACATTTTATCTGGGCCGGGTGACAAACGGGTGACTCTAAAATTACAAAAATGTCACCGCAGTACCGCCAGGGGGTCTGACCCCCGTCCGGTAAATTTATATAGCGCCTTTATAAAATCTTATGGTAAATTTTGCTCCCCCGGTGGGAATGTTTTCTGCTTTTATAGTGCCGTTTTGCTTTGTGATTATCATGCGGGAAAGCGCCAGGCCGATCCCGACACTTTGCTCGGAAGCGTCTTTTCCTTTATAAAACCGCTCAAAAAGATGGGGCAGGTCTTCCGGCTCGATGCCGCATCCCGTGTCAGAGACAATTATCTCCGCAAATAAAGGGTTTTCAGAGCCTTCGACCGAGATCGTTCCGCCCACAGGCGTGTGTTCCATACAATTCTTCAAGACATTTCCGACAGCTTCCTTGCTCCATGAAAGGTCTCCTAAAAACGAAGCGTCTTTTTCAATTTTTACAGTAAAATTTTGCTGCCGCAACTCCATCGGTATCAACAGGGGGTCTGACCCCTGTCTGATGACTTCACTCAAAAGCACCGGTTCTTTTCTGAATTTTACGGTGTCCGCATCCAGCTTTGAAATTTTCAGCAGGGAGGAAACCAGCCAGTCAATACGGGAAACAAGGCGCTCGGCGTCTTTTACCAGGCGGAGCCTTTGCCGGGGATCAAGCTCAGGTTCTTCCAGACGGGAGAGGATGAGATTCATGGAGGTGAGCGGCGTGCGAAGCTGATGTGAGATATCCGCCGTAGAGTCAATGAGCAGGAGCTTATCATTCGTCAGTGCCTCTGCCTGTTCCCGCAGCCGAAGGGTCATTTTACCCAATTCGTTTTGTAAAATGGATAGCTCCCCCTCCCGATAATTTTCAAATTTTATATGGGGATCCCCGTGCAGCAGAGCGTCCAGGTCGCGGCTGAGCTTTGTTATTTTTGTATAACGCATGTATGTAACGGTAAAATGCAGCCCGCCGGAGATCAGAGAACACGCTGAAACCAAAAGGCCGGTATTACGCCCCAGCGCAAAGCCTGCTGCAGTAAAAGCTATAAATAATATGAGCCAGATGACAAGATCGCGTTTTACCTCATGATTGCGTAAAAAGGACATTTTACTCACCGACCTTATAGCCCAGTCCCCGGACGGTCTTGATGATGCTGGGATTCTGGGGATCGTCCTCAATCTTCTCACGGAGACGCTTTATATAGACGGTAAGTGTATTATCATTGACAAAGTCCCCCGCTATGTCCCAAATATCCTCCAATAGCTTGGTTCTGGAAAGCACAATGCCCCGATTGGAGAAGAAAACCAGAAGCAACCTGTACTCCAGGGCGGACAGATAGATTTCTGTGCCGTTTTTTGTAACAGTGCCCTTGATTGTGTCAATGCAAAGACCGCTTTGCTCCAGAACAGAGGAGGTCTTGCCGGCACGCCTCAGCACACTGCGGATTCTGGACAGCAGCTCACGGGGACGATAGGGTTTGCTGATATAGTCATCGGCACCCATATCGAGACCTGCCACCACGCTGAACTCATCATCGGAGGCAGTCACAAAAATTACGGGCGTGTTGCCGCGGCTTTTTATGGCGGAGCAGACGGCATAGCCGTTGCCGTTACTGAGAGAAATATCCAACAAAACCAAATCAAAGCTTTCCCGTTCCAGCAGGGCCAATGCTTCCTTCTGGCCGGAGGCGGAGCTTACGGTAAAATTTTCGTTTTGTAAAAAGGCTGTTAAGTTTTCAATGATGACTTTATCGTCTTCCACTATTAAAATTTTGTTCATGTGACCATTATACTCCACGGCCGGACGGGGGTCAAACCCCATGCTGTTAAGCAAACATACACAAAGCATATATTCAGTTCTTTTGGCATATAGATTATCAGGGAACAGCATCAAGGGGGCTTTTGTGTTGAAAGACTATATTGAGGAAAGAGTGTTAGAAATTGCCAATTACATTCTGGACAACAACTGTACAGTGAGGCTGGCTGCCAAAAGGTTCGAAGTGAGCAAATCCACAGTACATAAAGATATGGTAGAGCGTTTGCCGGAGTTGTCCGCTTCGCTGGCGGAGGGCGTTCGCGCAGTGCTGAACGATAACAAAGCGGAGCGTCATATACGGGGGGGCTTGGCGACAAAAGCAAAATATGAGAAACTGACGGAGGAAAAAAGAGGGCGTTTTGACGCTGTGTGATACCGGCAGCGTAAGAATAGGCAGGAGCGGCAGGAGCAGTGTAGGCGGTATGAACGGCATAGGGTCTGACCCCTGTCCGACCGGACAGGGGTCAGACCCTATGCCGTTGCGGCTACAAATTTCTTGCAATTGATGTGCCGTTATGATAAACTGTTATCCGTGAAGACCCCGCATCAATACATTATAAATGCGTTTTACAAATGATGAGGAAAGAATAAGGTGGGTGTGTAATTTGGAAAAGCTCGTTATTAGGGGCGGCCATGCCTTGTGCGGCGAAGTAGCTGTAGAGGGGTGTAAGAATGCGGCAGTTGCCATTTTACCGGCAACATTGCTGACAGAGGAGCCATGCATTATTGAGAATGTACCTGATGTTTCAGATGTCAGGATAATTATAGAAATATTAAGAAAATTGGGGGCCGAATGCAACTGGGAAGCAAAGGATACCCTATATATTGATACAAAGAATGTAAACAGTTACCGGGCCTCTTATGAGATCATCAGCCGAATGAGAGGATCCTATTATTTTATTGGTTCTCTGTTGGGACGCTTCGGCCATGCAGAGGTTGCATTGCCCGGGGGATGCGATTTCGGAACCAGACCCATAGACATGCATCTCAAAGGTTTTTTGTCTCTGGGGGCGACCATAAAAGAAGAATACGGCATGGTCAATGCCCATACAGAGCACGGTCTGAAGGGCAACAGCATCTATCTGGATAAGGTTTCGGTAGGAGCCACCATCAATATTATGTTAGCGGCAGTAAGAGCTCGCGGTACCACAACAATTGAAAACTGTGCCAGAGAGCCGCATGTGGTCGATTTAGCTAACTTTTTAAACTCCATGGGGGCTAATGTAAGGGGTGCAGGCACCGATGTAATTAAAATCAAGGGCGTCGAAAAGCTTCACGGCAGCAAGGGATATTCTGTCATTCCGGATCAGATTGAAGCAGGCACTTATATGATCGCGGCGGCTGCTACCAAAGGGGATGTTACCGTCAGAAATGTCATTCCCAGACATATGGAGTCTCTTACAGCGAAACTGGAGGAAATGAATATCGGTGTTGAAGAGGGCGCTGATTATATCAGAATATTTTACAACGGAGACTTCCACGGTACCAATGTAAAAACATTGCCTTATCCTGGCTTTCCCACAGATCTGCAGCCCCAGATAACCGTTTTGCTGTCTCTGGCGCAGGGCGACAGTACCGTTACAGAAGCCGTATGGGACAACAGATTCCGATAGGTAAGCGAGCTGCGCCGTATGGGTGCGGATATTAAGGTAGAAGGCTCCACCGCCATAGTATACGGACCCAAAGGGCTTAAAGGAACCAGCATAAGATGTACCGATCTGCGCGCCGGCGCTGCATTGGTCATTGCCGCGCTTGCCTCCTGCGGTCAGTCAGAGCTCTATGATATCAAATACATCGACAGAGGATATGTGGACATCGAGGGCAAATTATCCGCGTTGGGAGCAGATGTGAGACGGGAAGAAGCGGAGTGGGAGCCTTTATGATCAAGTTTTGCAGTCTGTTCAGCGGAAGCAGCGGCAATTGTATTTTTATAGGCACTGACGAGGTTAAAATATTAATAGATGCAGGGGTCAGCGGCAGTAAAATAGCCGGGGCTCTTGGTGAAATCGGCGAAAATCCTGAAGATTTATCGGCGATTTTTGTTACGCACGAGCATTCGGACCATGTATCCGGCGTGGGCATCGTCTCCAGAAGATACAATGTGCCCATATATGCAACGGACAAAACCTGGCAGGCAATGTCCCGGGGTCTGGGTAAAATTTTACCGGAGAACAGAAGAATCCTCGAAGCCGGTTCACGCATTGCTTTCGGCGATGTAGAGATCAGAAACTTCAGCATTCCTCACGACGCGGCAGATCCGGTGGCTTATTCCTTTCAAACAGGGGGGAAGAAGGTTTCCGTGGCCACGGATATGGGCTGTATTACACAGGAGGTCCGGGAAAATATTACGGGCAGCGATTTGATTTTACTGGAATCCAACCATGATGTGGAAATGCTGCAAAACGGCAGTTATCCTTACGTACTGAAACAGCGCATCCTCGGGGACAGGGGACATCTCTCCAATATTGTGGCGGCGGATTTTCTGACAGAGCTGGCTTTAAACGGCACCACACAGTTCTTTCTGGGACATTTGAGCCAGGAGAACAATACACCCGAGTGCGCCTATGAGACGACCTGTCATATGCTCCTGGAGCGGGAACTGAAGGCCGGAAGGGATCTGGACCTGTGGGTGGCGGACCGATATCATTATAGCAGGGTTGTGAATTTGTAATGCTGCATTTTACCATACTGTGTGTTGGCACGGTAAAAGAAAAATACATGCGGGAGGCTATCGGAGATTACGGAAAGCGGTTGGGAAAATATGCCCGCCTGGACTTTATAGAAGTACCTGAGGCCATTTCCGTTAAGAAAGAGGGGGAGGCTCTGCTGGCGCGTATGCCGGCGCGGGCTTTTCTTGTGGTTCTGGATTTGGCCGGTAAAATGCTCACTTCTCCCGGATTAGCAGAACTTATTGAGAAAAGGGCGGCTGACGGATCTTCCCATTTTGTGTTTGTTATCGGCGGCTCAGACGGGTTAGATCCTGCTGTCACAGCGCGGGCTGATTTTCGTCTGTGTATGTCTGAAATGACTTTTCCCCACCAGATGGCCCGACTGATCATCCTGGAACAGTTATACAGAGCCATGAAAATCAACAACGGGGAGAAATATCATAAATAAACAAGCCGTTAACGGGCGGCTTTTAGCACGGTCTTTATCAACCGGGGGTCTGACCCCCGTCCGAAAAATGTAAAATTTTTACAGGGGCGTGACGGTAGAGAACATTCTCTGTTCCCGATAAAAAGTCATTGCCTTTTTTGCGGCGGCTTCTTCTTCAAAAATACCAAAGACCGTGGCTCCGCTGCCGGACATCATGGCTCCGATCGCACCTTGCCCTAAAATGCTTTCTTTTAATGCTCCGATTTGGGGGCAGAGCCGAAATGCTGCCAGTTCCAGCACGTTTTTCATGTTTGCGGCAAATAAATGCAGATCCTGGGTTTCCAAGGCATTTATCAACAGCTTGGTATCCGGATGGGCGTCGGCGGGAATTTCCGTTTCATCCAAAGCCTTATAAACTTTTTCAGTAGATAAAAAAATATTGGGGTTTACTAACAGGAGCCAGCCTTTTTTCATGGGGCGGAGTTTGCTTAAGTCAGTGCCGGTTCCTTGCGCAAGTGCGGCTCCTCCGCGAATCATAAAAGGGACATCAGACCCCAGTCCTTTCGCAATTTCTTCCAGTTCGTCCATTGTTGCTCCCAGGGTGTAAAGGCTGTTTAATCCCCGTAAAACGGCTGCTCCGTCAGCGCTCCCGCCTCCCAATCCGCCTCCGGAGGGAATGTGCTTTTCGATATATATAGACATTTTGTCATTTATGCCATAGCGTTCGGTCATGAGCTGTGCGGCTTTGTAAACAAGATTCTTTTCATTCAAAGGCAATCGGCGGGCATTGCATGCCAATGAGATTTGTTCGTCTATAGGGGTCGTGTTCGGTAAAATGTCTGCGTTTCGTCCCAGAAAAAAGAAAATTCTGTCGTACAGGGGAATCTGCTGCATGATCATCTCAACTAAATGGTAGCCATTTTCAGGCTTAATACCCAACACATCAATTGAAAGATTTATTTTAGCATTTGCAATAGAAAGCTTGCCTGCACGGAGCACCTGCTTTAATTCTGACTTATCAATATACATAATATCCTCGCTTGCCTGTATTCCAACGAAGCAATTATACAAAAAAAAGAATTTTAGTGCAACCTAAAGCGACAGGGGGTCTGACCCCCGTCCGAACAAAATGAACCAGTGCAAAAAGGGTTTGCTGCTGTTTTTGTCATTCATATTGGCTGAGTGCCTCTTTTGCCAGTTTGATGTAATCCTGCTTCACATTGTCAGGAGCGAGTATGGTGATATCTGTGCCGAAATTCATCAGCCATGTAAGAAACAAAGGGCTGACATGTATTTTGGTGTGAATTTCAAAATCTGTATTACTGACATTGCTAAAAATAATATCTCGACCAAAGCGGTCAATTATCACGCCCGCAAGGTGGTTTTTGCAGCGGAGTGTAACCGTTTCTTCCCGGCCGCCGTACATGCCAAAGGTCTTTTTGGAATAAAGGGCCATATCAAAGTCTTTGAACAAGTCAGCACCGTCGCGCTTATCCTCGGTCAACTGGATGCCTAACATTTTATCCACACGATAATGCTTAATAATACCGCTATCTGAATCAAAGCCGATCATATAATAATTTTCATCGTCCCAGGTCAATGCCCAGGGACTGATAATATATTGCTTTCCGTCATGGCGGAGCTGCTTCTGCTTTTTCTCGTTCCATTCAAAATACTGAAAGGAAACCTTGACATTGTTATTAATGGCTTCATGGATATAGTCAACTGTATAGTAGATACTTTCATTCATGGTTTTTATGCGATTTGCGACAAATACCTGGCGCTGTAGCTGCTGTGCTTCATATTGACTGGCAAAGCTTTCGAGCTTTTTGATCAGTTCATTGCTCTTCTTATGCGTAATAAATTTAGAGGACTGTACTGCATCTACAAGTAGTTTTAACTCCGGAAGTTCAAAATCGCGGCTGACGACATGATAGCGAACCGTCTTCCCTTTGCGTTTTTCAATATCGATGCCGAATAGCCGAAGAATTTCTAAATCGTCGTAGAGCGTTTTACGCTCTGCTTCAATATCATATTCACTGAGTGCATGAGAAATCTCAGACAATGTAAGGCCGTGCTCATCATCGGTTCGCTCTAATAATATTTTCATGAGGTACAGCACTTTGATTTTTTGGTTGGCTCCTTTAGGCATGGCAGTTCTCCTTTTTAATATTGCTTAAGATAGATTATAATATATCTTCGCTTAAACAACAATGTAATATTGTTATATCAATGTGCATGCTTTAAAATTAATACAGAGTAAACAACGGTAGCAACAGTGACAGCGACATAGGGTCTGACCCCTGTCCGGTCGGACAGGGGTCAGACCCTATGTCGCTGTCACTGCTATTGCTACCGTTACTGTTGTCGTTGTTACTGCTGCTGTTGTCATTGCTATTGTTACTGCTTCTTCTAATTTGTCAATTGCCTATGCAATAATCAGCTTCTGCCCCGGCATCAGCATATCCGGATTCTTTATATTATTTAAATTTGGCAGTGTATCCACAGAAGAGCTGTATCTTTTGGCTATTTTCCACAAAGTGTCCCCGGGCTGCACGATATATATGAGAATAGACGGACGGTTCTCATCGGGACGATCCTCAGGGGTGCTGCCAATTTGCGTAATCACATCGTAGGAATCCATGCGCATTAAAGTACCGGTGACCCTGAGCGCAACGCGCAGTTCGATCTCCTCAGGGGACACGATACAAAAACTCACATGCGTGACCTCCGTTTCCAGAGCGGCGAACAGTTCGTCGCTTGCCTGTGGCTCGTTGATGCTCTGGGTAAAAGGAACCTCTATATCAAATGCCGCAATCGGCTGCTCGCTGTCCTCTGATAAATACAGCACATTGCAGGAGATGAATCCTTCAATGGATATTTTACCTGCGGAAATTTCCACATCCGTGTGCCCGACGGCACCGGAAACATTGATGACTTCCGAGATCCCCGGGCAGTCATCAGGTCGCTGGACAATATCTTTAAGCACGAACTGGTCAGAAATGCTGCTGATTAACCGGGAGGTCTTAACGGGCTCCACGGTAAAATCTAAAATTTTACTCAGGGAGAAGGCGTCTGTAACTACATGAGTGTCCAGGCTTTCGCTGCAGGCAGAGACGACGCACACAATAGCACGGAGCTTAAGAATCCTGCGCTCCCCGTCGCTGTCCTCGCCGATCTCCGAGGTCAGTTCCGTGATGCTGTAATTCCAAAAGGCCATCTCTGCCTCGGGAGAGGGCAGCTCGATGTTTGCGGTAAAAGGAATCCTGTTCTCCCAAATTTCAGGAGCCGGATTCATTTCGTCAGGAAGATACAGGGTGCAAAGGGCCAGGGTCCCTTTTAACATAACGCTCTTATCCTCGGGGGCCAGCGTAACATCCGTAATATGGGCATCTGTTTGCAGAAGGCGGCCCATGGGTTTCTTGCCGCCGGGCAGTTCAATGTCTTCACTGATTTCTGTCATGAGATCCGGAAGCTTGCGCACGGAGGTTACCGGCAGCACACCCTGTTTTATCTGTAAATCCTCCAGGCCCGCCAAGCCCGTTACTACCTTTCTGTCTTCGTGGTAAAATAGCTTTGGCTCCGCACGCACAACGCTTCTGAGGGTAATTTTTCTGTCTCCTTCCAGGGTAAAATCTGTGTGCTCCACGAATGCTGTCATTGTTATCTGGCCGTTTTCCGCCGCTTGCGGGATATTCAGCCCCAGCGTCTGCCGGGATTCCACGGTGAAACATAAGACCTCCTCTGTTTCCGTGTTGGCCGCATAGAGTATCCTGTACTCCAGTTTCAGTGTCTGAGATGCCATAGAAGCCCCTTCTTCCCCGGCAACGACCTGCACCGTGCCCCGGGCCGTCAGCACCCTCTTTACACTCGGCATATCCTCAGGCACAATGCCCTGACATTCAAATACAGAGCGTACCTGCTCTAAAGGTAAAATGCCGTCAGTCTTTATCATTTCT